>CAMWMM010000110.1 GCA_947175285.1 uncultured Lachnospiraceae bacterium | reverse complement strand
GGGGGAAGTTTTATCATGAGAAAACAGAGGAGAGGTTTTGGGATAGGCGTAAGAAGAAAAGAGAAGAACTGTTAGCGTTATTAGAGGAATTGGAGGAGAAGAAAGCGCTTGCTAAGAGAATGGCGTGTTCGGAGTATTTTATGGAACTCGCGTCGGTAGAGCCGATGTTTAGAGAGCAGAAAGAGCTGCTAAGCTGCGATAGTCTTGCGATGCAGATTTTCTCTTCTTTTAAGGCGAATATTCTGCTGCAGTCGTTTCAGAGTAAAAAAGGATAAGAGAGGAGCACGGTTGTAAAATGAGAATTAACGGAAACCTACCTAATTACAATACTATGTATCAGACAAGAGAAGTAAAAGAAAATACGGCGTCTCAAAGTTTTGAGGAAGAGATGAAGGAAGCGGAAGAGACGAAAAAAGCAGAAAAGACTGAAGATGAGGAAAGAACACAGGAAGAGTCGAAAAGTGATTCGGAAATTATTACGCGGCCGGATGGTTCTAAAGTGCTTATGATAACGAATCAGATAGGCGGTATGCAGACTGTTACAAGTATTAAGCTTTCCGAAGCCAATCCTTTCCAGAATGATTATAAAGGACTTTCTGATTTTTCGGATAAAGCAAAAGATGTGGATTGAGAGGAGTATGATAGTTATAAGCCAGAAAGCGTGGACTGTGCCTGTCGGTCTTGCAGTCAGAACGAGCGTCAATATCGCAGGAAATGCGGTCAATCTTGCACAGGGGACAAAAATTATTATACGAAGCGGCTGTCTTTTGACAATTACCGAAAAGGGCGTTGAAGTCTCAGACGGGGATGAGTGTTTAAATCAGGATGCCTATCAGGAAGCAAAAGAAATGGCAGCGGCACTCTCCATACTTCTATGGGGATGTGGGGAAGAACAAACTGCAGCAGGCGGATGTCTGCCTGAATATGCAGACTGGGCGGAAAGTATTACAAAAGTATTGATGTGCTTTGGCATTGATACGGCAAAAGAGTTTACCGTCAATGGAGTAAAATATACAGGAGTCAGATAGCAGGGGGAAATCAATATGTCGATAGGAGCATTATTCACAAAACAATGGAACGGGAATTTTTATAATAATAATCCGAAATCATCAGCAAAAGGGGAGACGTCTGCACTTTCGTGGCTTGCAAATGCGGCGCCGGAGTTGATGAATCCAGGGAAAAGAGAGGAGCCTGTCAAAGCGGAAACCCCTCTTTCTTATTCACGGCGGATTACGGCGGATTTCAGGACAGAAATGTTGACAGCCAATCGGAATGAGAATGGAGAGGTATGCTATTCTTATGAGGCTTCCAGACAGAAATTTGAAGTTATCATCAACGTAAATGGTGATGAGAGAAATTATCTCATAAAAGGAATTGACAGTGAGGGCAATTCTTTTGAAAAAGAGTTTGACCCGTATGACATAGACCCGGAAAATGCAGATTATACGGAGTTTACCGCACTTTGCCTGTATATTCAGAAAACGGACAGGTATGCGGATGACGTTATGAGAAATTTTGCACAGCCGGAAAATATACTGGAGAAGACAAATTATGTCGGTGTATTGTTTGCGTGGAGTATCGAGCAGGCACAAAGCGGCAATATGGAGTCTTTTGAAGATGCAAGGAGATTAATTGTTGCCATTCAGGAATTTACATTCTTCAAAAGGGAGATAGAATTGCCTGCTTCAGAAGATTTAATTGACCTTTTATTTGTGGAACGGGATGAGGCAGAGGAAAAAGCAGCAGAATATAAAACGATAGAATGTACGAAAGCTGTTTTTTCCGGCAGCGCGCCTGAAAAACCGGACAGGGTTTTTAATACATATTATTCGCCGGAAGGCATCCGCTGCATTAAGGAAGGGGAAGGAAATTCGGGAGAGAAAACTGGAGAAGATACCTTGCAGTGGGAAATAAAATTTGAAAGTGAAGAGCAGTATCAGCAAGTAATGCAGTTTCTTTCCCGGTTCTCGGAAGAGGATAATTTTCTCTTTGCATCGAAAAAAGAGTTTTGGGATGATTTCCTAAATGGAGAAGTTGATATGGACGGATTTATGAAGTTCTATCAATGGACAGAACACGGTGTACTGAATTTAGGAGTCAGCATAGATGGCGAACAGGGCAGGATTAGCAGAGAGAAAATAACAGACCCTAATGCGAAATATTTTAACGACCAGTCATGGATTAGGAAGGTCTGGACGGAAGAAGAGCTGTGGGCAGACTGGTATGCTAAAGTAGGAGCCGCAAATCCGAAGGCAGCGGGAGAAAAGAGCGAGACATATTACTGGGAAAGAGCATTTGACAGTATAGGAAAAAATGCACCCGAAAGCGTGAAAAAAGCATGGTTGGACGCGGCGGCAGTTGTCGGCGCGGACGGTATGGGAATTACGAAGAACGGTATGATGGACCATATTTCACAGCTTATGGTGCAGAGACTTACCAAAAACCTTCGCGGGGAAAGGGCAGATGATATTCTGGGCAGTTCCGTAGAGGCTGCAATCAAGGCGGTAAACAGCGCACTGTATGACCTTGAGCATCCGCTGGATGGAAACCGCGGTAGAACACCGGAGCAGTTGAAGAAGAGGGAAATAGAGAAGAAGTTTTATCAGGTATTTTTGAAACGATTACAGGCGATATAACAAAAAAGCGGCAACTGCCGCTTTTTTTGTTATCGTGCCATGACTTCTATAATCTCGGCAACATACATTGTGTGCATATCACCGTCCGTATACCAATTCTTAATTTTAGGAGAAAGGAATGATTCTTCCGTAATTTTCGTTGCCGATAATTTCTGACAGAGAAGAACAAGATTTCCCTCATCAACAAAAGGGATAGAGTGCTTATAATTCCATGTCAGTCCGGCATTTGCCATCTTATCCTCATCCCTTCCGGAATGGGAACCGCAGTAATTTAAGGCTTCTCTATAACTATCGTTTAAAAAAGAAACAGAAAAAAGGTCATATGTATCTATCAGTTCTTTCGTATATCTGGAATCGCGTATAAAAATGAAAACAACATTTTTTCCCCAAAGAACGCCGACGCCGCCCCAGCTGATGGTCATGGCATTTGCTGATTTCTTGGAGCCTGCTGAAACCAATGCCCACTCCTTACCGATTTTTTCAAATGGATTAAATTCTAATTCTTCAATTGGAAATGGTTGAAATGAATGCATAACATACACTCCTTTGCCTTTTTTATGAAAAATATCTATAAAACATTATAACGTAAATCGGCGGATTGCGCAATATAAGGCGGACTGAATATCAGTTATCCGACTCACTATTTGTATCTGCATATTGTTTTTGCGGGAGCGTCTTTGTGAGAATTAAGGTGTAGGAGACAGTGATCGCAATCATACTCACAAGGTGGGACACTTGCTGTTCAGGCGCGTATCCCGCTCCATTTGAAAAGGTACCGAGCGAGTTATTGACGGAGTGGGCGATGATGCAGGGAAGCAGACTTCCACCCTGATAATAAAGTGTTACCAGCATGAAGCCGACAGCGATGGCAAAGACAATCTGGCACAGATTTTCTTTCAAATCCATACCGCTTCCGTTTACCAGATTTATGATATGCCCTATGCCAAAGGTCATACTTGAAATAATAATCGCTCTTTTTACATTTTCTTCTTTGGCAATTGCCTCGAAAAGGAATCCTCTGAAAATCACTTCTTCTACGAATCCGACGCAAAGCATACACACGACTCGGCAGATGGCGTCTGCCCACGGATAATTGACCGCTATACCATTCCAAAGATTTCCTGATGCAAAGATTATCAGTGGAATATAGTAAAGAAACCTGCTCGCGGGTATAGACGATTTACAAAGTCCGTACCGTTCTGATAAGTTGTTCTTCTTTATAAATGCAAAAAGGATAATCGTCTGCAGGATACATAAAACGGCGTTTGCAGAGTATTCAATTCCGATTATTTCATTAAAAGAATTTGCCAAAGACTGCAGCACACAGTAAATCACAATCCAGATAATTGCAAAGGTCATTTCGTTTTTCTCATAAAGTTTTTTCATTTCACTTTCTCCCTGTATTAGTTAGGTTGTTCCTCCTGCACTGCTAATACCGCGCCTCTGTATGCCCGCTCTAAATGTGCGGCGACAAGTTCTTCGTCATACTCTAATGAATTGTTGGCAATAATGCTTGCATACCCATGAGCAAACATGGAAATTGTCAAAAAAACCTCTTTCGTCTGCACCAAATTCATTCCGACAGCATTTTGCATTGCTGAAAGAACGGGTTCTAGTTCCGTGGAATCAATCATCTCAAGTAAACTGTTTTCAACAGCAAAGCCCGATTGAAAAAGAAAGCGGAACAAATGCGGTTCTTGAATTGCAAAGCGAATGTAATTCAGTCCGATTCCGAGCATGATTCCGTTTTGCGGTTTTTCAATGTTCATCAAATATTCCGTATGATAGCAGTCTGATTTTGTATAAACCGCTCTTTTTAATTCCTCAATCGTTGCGAAATGGTACATGACAGGCTGCGTGGAACAGTTAAGCTTTTCTGATACTGTCCTTGCATTGATATTTTCCGCACCTGTTTTACGGGCAATTTCAAACGCAGAGTCAATAATCATATCTTTTGTAATTTTGGGTTTCGGCGGCATAGCTTGGTCTCCTTGATGAATAATTTCTAATTTATAATTTGCGTTATATAACGAAGATTATATATTGGTTTGCTTATTTTGTCAATCCTTTTTCTGGGATAAGATATTACCACTGAGAAATGGAGAAGTGATTTGGGTTGTAATTTTTATAAGTTCCGCATATAATAAAAATGTGATTATAAAACACAAAAATACCAATAAAAGTGTGAGGGTATCTCTCTATGGAACGATTAATATTATCGAAACTGTTGGATTGGAAGAATTCACCCTATCGCAAGCCGTTGATTTTAAAGGGTGTGCGTCAGGTGGGAAAAACATGGATTCTCAAGGAATTCGGCAGACGCTATTATGAAAATACAGCCTATTTTAACTTTGACGAAAACGAGGAATATAAGCAGTTCTTTGAGACAACTAAAGATGTAGAGCGCATCCTGCAGAATCTAATGCTTGCCAGTGCACAGAAAATCGTGCCGGAAAAGACACTTATTATTTTTGACGAGATTCAGGATTGCCCTAAGGTTATTAACTCTATGAAGTATTTCTGTGAGAATGCCCCACAGTATCACATTGCCTGTGCAGGTTCTCTGTTGGGAATTGCCCTTGCCAAACCATCTTCTTTTCCGGTAGGCAAGGTTAACTTTATGCAGATTGCTCCCATGACTTTCATGGAATTCCTGCTTGCCAATGGTGATGAGAATCTCGCTGAGTATCTGGAAAGTGTGAATACTATTGAACCTGTACCCGATGCTTTTTTCAATCCTCTATATGAGAAGCTGAAGATGTACTATGTCACCGGCGGCATGCCTGAACCGGTTCTGATGTGGACGGAAGCAAGGGACGTCTCTGCTATGCAGGAAGCCTTATCCGGAATTATCGGTGCCTATGAACGGGACTTTGCCAAGCATCCTAATATCAGCGAGTTTCCGAAAATCTCTATGATTTGGAAGTCCGTGCCGTCTCAGTTGGCAAGAGAAAACAAGAAGTTTATTTATAAAGTTGTCAAAGAAGGGGCAAGAGCTCGTGAATACGAGGATGCTTTGCAGTGGTTGGTGGATGCCGGATTGGTGCATAAAATTTATCGTAGCAGCGCTCCCGGTCTGCCGGTGGCTGCCTACGATGACTTGTCCGCATTTAAGATTTATTTGGTGGATGTGGGACTGCTCCGCCGACTGGCACAGTTGGCGCCTACGGCTTTCGGAGAGGGCAACCGCCTGTTCACCGAGTTCAAAGGCGCACTGACTGAAAACTTTGTGCTGCAGACCTTGCTCACGCAGTTTGAAGTGATTCCCCGGTACTGGAGCCGAAATAACCCGCCATATGAGGTGGATTTTCTCATTCAGCGGGAGAATGATATTTTCCCTGTAGAAGTTAAATCCGAGACCAATACTGCAAGCAGGAGCCTTAGAAAATTCAAGGAATTATTTCCGAATCAGGTTAAGCTTCGTGTGCGGTTTTCCCTGAGTAACTTAAAGCTGGACGATGATGTTCTGAACATTCCGCTGTTTATGGCAGACCAAGCGGATCGCTTGATTGGACTGGCGTTAGAACAGATAAAAGAGGTATGATTTTTATAGGGAGAAAAAGACTAAGATGGAAAAGGGACGAATTATTTTTTTAAACGGGGTAACAAGTTCGGGAAAAACATCCATTGTAGAAGCGCTGCAGGAACGTGAAGAGGTATTTTTTTATGTTGTTGCAAACGATTTGTTTCAGGAAATGGTAGGAGATAAATATTTACGCGAAAATTACTGGAAATATCTTAGCGAGATAATTATTATGATGTATCATACCGCAAAGCTTTATTCGGATATGGGGAAGAATGTTCTTATTGACGGAATATTGGTTGAAAGGGATGAGATAAAGCCGCATTATCAGCAGTTACAGGAAATACTGAAAGATAATCCGCTTGATATTGTTGAGGTATATTGCCCCTTGGATATTTGCAGGCAGAGAAATATTAGTCGGGGAGACAGATATGAAACACAGTCGGATGAACAGAGTGAACTTATGGCGGAGAATATCGCATACAGCTTTAAAGTAGACACAAGCATACACAGCGCTGAAGAATGTGCGGGTCTTATTATTAAGGCATTGTTTGAAAATGAATGTTCTGCTTGAATTCCTTTTGTATAAAAAAGACAATCTAACAGGGGAGTGGTGGGATATGGAGCAGACGACTAATTTAAGATTGGATATGAAACAAATCAATAATTTATGCACAGGCGTTAAACTTGTTGTAGAGTTAAAATCTGAAGAAGATAAATTAAGAAAATTTTTAACGGTTCAGGGTTATCGTTATAGTGCGGATGGACAGGTAATCAGGATTGAAAAAGTTCTTAACAGATCGGATTTTTTAGATACAATCTATTTTGAAGTAAGATGTTATGAGCTGTCTGTTGATTATTATACGAATCACTGGGATGTGACAGAGGATGATTTGGCAAGCGAGGTTTATCTGGATGATATTAAGGGGATAAAGGCATTAGAGACAGTGTTAAGCAATTATATACAGGATTACTCGGTTTTAAGACCGGAATGGGAGTGTGACAATTTGCTGTAGTTGTTGCGAAGATGCGTTAGCTAAGGTATTATATAATTATAGATAACAAGAGTATTTTACTCCGTTGAAAGGAATACTAATAATATAAACAGAAGGGATTGATATATATGGCTGTTGTAGCAACGGAAAATTATCAGCAAGCATTAGCAGAGCAAAAACAAGAAGTCAGAAATCTTGTATTAGCAGGACTGGAACAGATAAAAGAGGACACTATTTACATAATCAGGATTTTGCATATGCTAGTTGACAGTAAGGCATGGTTGTATCAGACCTTGGGATTGTAAAGTAGGTTAAATCATACATAAGGTGGGAGTTATTCATCATGGATACATTTACAACGTTGGAAACGATTCTTTTGCAACTACAAAAAGATTTGAAAACAGGCAGTAAGAATGATATATTTCCGATGATTATCGGCAGGTCTTTGACTTATGGCGTTATTTGTCATTCCCTCTTGAAGATGCATTAGATGGAAAAAATTAGGAAATGATTGTTTTTCTGTTGTAAGGCAAAAGTAAGAGAAACGGCACTTAGGGGGAATAACAATGAATGTTATTAACAGTATTTTCAAAAGAAAGAGAGTCAGTATTCCGAAACTATCCGCTTACGGTTTTTCGCAAAAAGACGATATGTTTTTTTATCAGGCTGTGTTGCCCGGCAGCGGCTTTTCAATGACAGTAGAAATCACACGGGAAGGTTCTGTCAAAGCAACCATAATTGACACCGAAACTGATGAACTATATACACTGCACTTAAGCGATAGCGCATCGGGCAGTTTTGTTGGCGGCGTAAAAATGGAATATGAGCGGATACTTATCGATATTGCCGAAAAGTGTTTTGAACCGGACGTATTCAAAAGTTCACAGGCAAAAGAGGTTATTACCTATGTTCGGGAAAAATACGGCGACGAACTTGAATTTTTATGGAAAAAATTTCCGGATAATGCAGTCTGGCGTAGGAAGGACAATCAAAAATGGTATGCAGCGATTCTGACCGTTTCCCGGAACAAACTTGGACTTCCTTCTGACGAGATGGCAGAAATCATTGATTTGCGACTCTCTCCTGAGAAAATGACTTCCACAGTAGATAATAAGAAATACTTTCCCGGCTGGCACATGAATAAAAAGAACTGGTACACCATGATTTTGGACGGTTCGGTATCCACGAAAGAGATATGCGGCAGGATTGAAGAAAGTTATAGGCTAACTAAATGCCATTGATTAGTGAGAACAATAAAAATTTACCGGCCTTATCTTCTTTTACAGGGAGTAAGACCGGTAAATTTTTGTCCGCCGACTTTGTCCCGGGAGCGGGTATCCGACACTAAATTAATCAGATAGACCGCGCAGATAGTCAGCGCAATAGAACAACAGGTTTGCGAGGTGGTAAAATTCGCTTTCCTTGGAAACGGTCTTCCAAAGGCTTCTGTAGATTACGATCCAGTTCTCCAACATAGAAGCGAGTTCTGTCGGGGAAACCGAAGACTGTTCCGGTTCACCGGTCAGTGTGTGCTTCAAGATTGGAAGAATCAGATTTATGAGCTTTTGTCCTTCTGCGGCGATAATATAAGCATATATCGTGTTTTTAGTATAGGAATTTGAGGTACCCAGGTAAGTATAGAGTGAAGTGAGCTGCTCATCAATAGCGGCATTGTATTTCGAGACCTTAGAAGCATCCGGTTCCTCTAAAAACCTGGCTGCAGTTTCTGCATCATTCATGTTGGCAAGAGCCTCCAGAATGCGTACTGTGTGAAACCAGGGAAATGCGTCCCGCTCACTCAGATTCTTAAAAATATTGCAGAGGGATTCGGTGGTATCTCCATATTCCACGACCGAGATCTGGCGGTTGATTTCCTCTTCGGGTATTATTACATCGCTCCAGGAGAATGCGGCACCGTAAATCAGACCCATGCGGGAAAATTCAGGGTGATTGATATGGCCGAAATCCCCCCAGTCGGTGATAAGGATGCCCATGGAGTGATAGCGGTGCCCGAAAAGACACATTTTGGAAATGTTTTCATAAGCCATATGCTGTGCATTGATTAAATGATTCCAGCCATGGGTGCCCGGACATACATAAAGCTTTTCCGCTCCGGCATCAATAAGTTTTTTAAGGCGTTCCTCCGATACATTGGGATCATAATCCCAGTGAAGGCAGATCATATCTTTGGAAAGCTGATTAATGGCTTCGGGCTTTTCACAGATCACATCGCTCCAGAACATGGGAATTCGTCCGCTCTCAAGGATGAATCCGCTTATTTTATTTAGAAATTCAATATATATGGCAGTCATTCCTTTCTCATCTGCGGCTTTTTTACTTTTGCCTTTGCCCAGGTCAAAGGTTTCATCTGCACAAATATTAAAGTGCTTGGAAGTAAAAAGCTGCATATATTCAGAAAGAAGTTTTTGAATAAGCTCAAAACTTTCCGGATTGGTGACATCGATAGTATGATGGAGCATGCGCTCATTAAGAGAGAATGGTCTGGTATCAGAGCCATCCAGTTCACAAAGATGATGGAAGGTCTTTGTGCTCAAAAGCTTATAAAGATGTCCGAAGCTTGATAGTGACGGAACAAGTTCAATTTCCAGGCTGCGGCAGTATCTGTCCAGTTCCAAAATGTCTTCTGCAGTAAGAGGGGTGTCATCTCTCCACATTTCACTTAAATCTTCAAATAAATAGCTTTGTTCAATGTAAAGCTGCAGTTGATTGAGTTTATAGAAACTTAATGTATCGGCAAGCTTTTTTAAATAAGCAAGAGTTGGAACCCGTCCGCGGGATGTATCGAAATAAAAGCCGCGCTGGGGCATAGAAGGTGCATCGGAAATAGACAGTGTGGGAAGAACGGCACCGGACTGCCTTATTATCTGCCGAAGCGACTGGATTCCGTAAAGGATACCGCTGTTTCCGGCTCCTTTTATGGTAATATGCTCTTTTTTTATTAAAAGCTCATAGGATTGTTCGTTTCCTTCAGGGAATGAAGTGATGTAAATACAGCCGCCGGATGGCTGGTCTTTATGGCTTCGAAGAATCGGCAGGGAAAGGCCGATACTTTCGGTTATTTCCTTCTGAAGGATCAGGGCGAAGTTGTAGATTTCGGCACAGACAAGTGAGTCGATAATGATTTTGCTGTTGTATTTGATAGTAAAAGAGTCCTGTTCTTCAGCTAAATGTTTAGGCTTTGGTAGTAAATACATAAAAGAACCTCCTGTTTTTTAATTTATTTTCCCGCACTTATCAAACCGGCTATAATACCACTTTCCCAAGCGATATCCGTTATGCCTCCCCTCTAAGAACAATAGCTTTATCTTGCGTTTGAAACTTATCAGGCTGCATTCTAAATATCCCCTTATCTATTTATCTTAAATTTTATTATACAATTTATCGCCGCTAAGGTTTCTGTTCCGTGTTCCTATTCCACCATGATAAGCCCGAAATAACTATGAATCTCTTCTCGTGATTTAAGTGTATGTATTTCGATTCCATTATTTCTTACTGTAGCAAATACATCAATTCCACACGCTTCCATTTTCTATCAAAAATTTCAAATATTTTTCCAATGTTGTACCTCCACAAATTACTCAAAGCCATGAGAATAAAACATCTTTTGAGGAACAGAATTTCCCTTAATGCAATCTAATCGAATTGCTTTCTGCCGCTTTTTTCTTTCGCTTCACGAATTATCATTTTTGTCCCTCTGCCCAATACCGATTTGATGAATTCATTATACCATTCAGGTATGAATGTTTCTACCGTGTTGTTTCTGTCATTTCAAATTTGCCCCCCAGCAAGGCAAAATCAAATTAGAATTAACGAATGCGGAGCTGGATTTCAACGCTTCCCTTGACGCCATAATCCCCTCATGATATACTCATACAAACAACTGAATAACAGTAATGTCTTCAGGGCAGGGTGAAATTCCCGATCGGCGGTTACAGTCCGCGGGCGCGAAAGCGCGGGGTTTGGTGAAATTCCAAAACCGACGGTATAG
>CAMWMM010000109.1 GCA_947175285.1 uncultured Lachnospiraceae bacterium | reverse complement strand
CGGCACCCATGCAAGCCCGCTGTTCAATGCCTCGTCCATTGTCGCCTGTACCGCTCTGGCATCATGTATCATGCTGGCTACCGAATATTTAACAATCTCACTATCTATCTTCCACGGCACATCAAACAAATCCACGACGCTAACCGGATATACCAAATAACCTGTCACCCGTACATTGGTGATAAAAAAGGGAAGCGCAATCAAAATGCCGGTAAGTATATAGCCGGCAATTTTCCCCCAGCTTTTATCCTTAAACAGCCATACGGCCGGCTGCAGCGAAAGCAGCAGCACCATAACTACGGAAGTTTTTACCACCGTTGCAAAGACGCCGAATATACATAAAAAGGCATAAGGAAAGACCTCCTTTTCCTCCGCCTCAATTAATATCATCCATTCGGTAAGAATAAAGAAAACAAGGCAGTTCGGAAGAGTATCTGTGTAAGGGTCTGCATAAAAAGCGGTTACAATAATGGTATATACCACCTCCGCAAACGCCAGGCCATCTCCAATATGGCGTTTATGCGTTGTCCATCCTGCCAGCCGGATTAACCCGTGAAACAGAAGTAAAATTCCAAAATAACCGCCGGTCGCATGAAGAGAAATCCCAAACACACCTTTCATACTATAGAGCGCATCAAAATAGTGCTGTGCACTGTTAAATCCCAGAGAGTAAAAAAGATTCGCCACACCGGTCACACAGCCGTATTCTTCAATCCAACGGATAGTCTGTGCATGATACCAGTCGGTATCTATGAGTTTGGGCGCTCCGGATGTTGCAAGCGCATAAGCAGCCGTTCCCAAAATCAACACACAGATAAGCCCCTTTCTTTTCTCACCAAACCAGCTTACAAATTCATTTGCAATATTTTTCCTGAACAGGGCAAAATAAATCAGGCAGAAAGCCGACAGTCCGATATTGGCTCCACTCCCTACTCCGCCAAAAAGGCTGTAAATCTGCGCATAACAGGTAGTGCAGATAATCCCTGCAAAGAGGTCATAAAATGGCGTTCTATGCCAGTTTCCCCCTTTTTTCCGAAGCAGACGCTCCAATAGGCGCATACAGGCATTCCCTGACAGATAAGTTGTTATAGCTATATAAGTCCAGTTTATTAGTACGGTTATCATTTATAAATCTCCACAGTCATTTCACCAGAAACGTCTCATATTGCGCATCATCACAATACAATCCGGTCAGCGTCAGACCGGCGTCATTATAACAAATCCTGCCGTTTTCACCGTAAATAGAGAAAATTCCCTCTTCAGCCAATTCAGCCAGACTGTCTTTCTGAAGCGTATCCACGATATAGACAGGCAATATGCGCAGCAAAATCTCACTACAGCCTAATTCACTGCTGCAGCACACCAAGTCACTGCAGGCGCTCTTACAGAAGCCGTCTCTGGTATCAAGATAGGGTGTGCGTATCTCTCCGTCCGGGTATGCATAAAATAAAAGCTGCTCACTGTTCAATGCATAATCATGAAGATATACTATGCCGGCAGGACCGCTGTATTGTACATTTGCCGCAGGGTAAATCATAGAATCCTCCCCGTCATAAAAAGTATAGGAATAAAGTTCTCCGCTGTAATCCAGATTCCTTGTAAATCCGTCAACACTGGAAATACAGCCTCTGGAATAACCTGCCGAAAGTATTTCCTCCGCCAGATAGTCGGTAATAAAAGCGTTCTTCATCCAATAAAAGTCGATAAAACTTTCAATCTCATTCTCTGAAGCGAAAGATAAATATTCCTCGTCCACCCGCAGACAAATCCTGTTTTCCCCAAGCAGTTCCATATCTATCATCTGCGTATCGTTGGCAAAACGGGCTATGGAGGCATAATAATCCGCCACATCCTGATTCAGATAAGGATCATATTCCACTGCCTGATATTCCTCCGTACAGTGAAATAAACCGTCATATTGTTCATAAACGGGCGCCAGATAAAGGCTTCTGTCTCCGGATTCCCGAATCAGCGAAAAAGCCCGGTACAAGACGTCATCTATCTCCATCTCCTCGTTCGGATGACGGTTGATATAGTATATATTGTGAACATCCTCATATCCTACGTCATTTGTAAACATCCGAAAAGCATATTCTGCGGCATCGGAATAAAGCGCAGTAAGCTCTTTATTCTCCGCTTTTGCCGAAGCGCCGTCCTCTCCCAGACAATACAGAAAGACAAAATCGCTGCTGCAATTTAATTCCGAAGAATTCACTTCAATTTCATTCCATCCTGAATCCTTCGCTGACAAATTGGATACACCGTAAGCAATAAAAAAAGCTCCCACCACCAAAAATATGACGGTCAGAATCAGTCTCAGTCTCCCGTGTTCTGTGGGAATATCAATTTTAGTCACTGGTTTTGGATGCGGAAGGTCTCTTCCTTTCCCTCCGGTTCTGGTTTCCCTCAAATTAAACCTCCTGTTCCGGTTCTTTTGCCTTCTTTTAACACGGCGCACGGAAGTTCATAACTCCCGTGCGCCATATAGCTTACTCAATTTTTATATTACCGCCAACAATATCAACAGCAGGAAGATAACCACAATCACGCCCAAGGTAATCAGACCGGCTATAGCCCCGCTCTTACATGCCCTGTAATTGCGGATATGATTGATTTTCCTAAAAATAAAGGCTGCAATCAATCCGGGGATTGGCAGGAAGAATGACAGAAGCTTATAGAGGAAACTACCCGTATCATGAACCGGCGGAAGTTTAATCTCATCCTCAGCGGCTGTCGTCTCCTGCACATTATGCGCAGTCTCAGTACCTGAAAAATTAATGGTAATGGACTTAATGGGCTCATTCTTATCCCTAATGGCTTTATACTCTTCAATCTCCTTTTTGCTTCCATATACATAGTGGTCATGACCAATGTTGACTAACTCCGGTTCTTCATTGCTGTAATCATGAATGGAAGGATCGTATGTGTAGAGCACTTTGTTTTTCTCAAGTTTCGGGTCCGGAATGGGAATCGCCGAAATCAGGGAATGGGTGTATGGATGCAGCGGGAAGTTGAAAAGTTCCTCCGACTCTGCAATCTCCACAATTTTTCCCTTATAAATAACACCGATACGATCTGAAATAAACCTTACCACAGAAAGATCATGTGCAATAAAGAGATATGTAATCTCTTTTTCACGCTGGAATTTCTTCATCAGGTTCAGTACCTGCGCACGAATAGACACATCCAGCGCTGAAATAGGCTCGTCCGCCACTACCAGCTCCGGTTCCATAACCATAGCGCGGGCGATACCGATACGCTGACGCTGTCCGCCGGAAAACTCGTGCGGGTATCTGGTCAGATGTTCGGGCAGAAGTCCTACCTCTTTGATCATTGTTTCCACCTTTTGCTGACGATCCGCCTTGCTTGTATAGAGATGGAAATTGTACAGTCCTTCTGAAATAATATAATCCACCGTCGCTCTGTCATTTAAAGAAGCGGCAGGATCCTGAAATACCATCTGAATATTACGAATCACCTTACGGTCCAGTACACGGGGAATTTTCCCTGAAATACGGACGCCTTTATACAGAATTTCACCGCCTGCAAGAGGATTAACACGAATAACAGCCCGTCCCACAGTAGTCTTTCCGGAACCGGATTCTCCTACCAATGAAAAAGTTTCTCCTTTATAAATATCAAAAGAAGCATTCTGTACGGCTTTGACTGCATTTTCTTTTTTTCCAAAAGTGATATCAACGTTCTTAACCGACAGCAGGATTTCCTTTCCGTTTTCGTCAAGAGGTCCATGTTCGGGAAAAACGGTGGCGGTACTTGATTTTGAATTTAAATTTGACACAATCACACCTCCTGAATATTGTATGCATGCAATAGCCGCTCATGAAGATTACAGATGATTTCTGGCTTCTCAATTTTCGGAGCATCGGGATCTAAAAGCCATGTCTTGGCAAAATGCGTATCGCTGACCGGAAACATCGGCGGCTCCAGCAGTGTATCTATTTTCATGCAATATGGATTTCGGGGCGCAAAAGCATCTCCCGTAATTTCATTATAAAGTGAAGGAGGCGTACCGGTAATGGAATACAGTTCGGAATTACGCTCCGCCAACTGCGGCAGCGAGGACAATAACGCCCATGTATAAGGATGGCGCGGATCATAGAACACATCCTCTACCGTTCCCAGCTCAACAATCTGCCCTCCATAAACCACTGCCACCCGGTCTGCAATATTTGCAACAACTCCGAGGTCGTGCGTGATAAAGACAATCGTATAATTAAATTCCTTCTGCAAATCCTTGATTAGCTGTAAAATCTGTGCCTGTATGGTCACATCCAGCGCAGTAGTCGGCTCATCACAAATCAGAATCTTCGGCTGGCAGGAAAGCGCAATAGCGATAACAATACGCTGACGCATACCGCCGGAATACTGGAAAGGATAATCATCGTAACGGGCAGCCGGATTAGGAATGCCGACTTTCTGCATCAAATCCAGAGCCTGCATCCTTGCCTGTGCCTCAGAGCAGTTCTGATGTTTTATAATAATAGACGAAATCTGCTTTCCAATTGTAATAATAGGATTCAGTGATGTCATAGGATCCTGAAAAACAGTTGCAATCTTCTTTCCACGAACCTGTGCCCAGTCCTTGGGAAACTGCATATAAGCCAAATCCAAAATACAATATCCAATCAGTTCGCTATTCGTTTCGCTTACATATTTTACCCTTGGTGCAATGCCGTCGTAAATACCGTTATGCTGCGCCTCGTCCTTCCAGTCGATTCCAAGTTTCATCGCATCTTTAAAGGATTCCAGCAATTTATTCATAACCTTTCTTCGGCGTATCAAATCGCCTCTGGCAACAGACAGGTATATTTCTTTTGCCAGTGTATCATTTCGCTCTGAAACTTCCTTAGAGAGTTCTTTATGAATCAGCTCATCATATTTCTTCTTAAGTTCCGCTTCGCGTTTGGCATACTGCTCATTATACGCAGTATCATGTTCCGCAGCCTCTTTCTGCTTAAGAATTTTCTCTTTATTACGGGCTTCCAGTTCTTTAATCTGCGTATCCAGCCGGGAAATCTCTTCCTGAGCTGCCTTGATTTCTTCTTTGTCTCTGGAGCGGTCAAGCGCCGTCTTACGGTTATAAACTTCTGTCCGCTGGAACGTCAGCTCTTTCAACTCTTTTTCCTGAGCCGTTCTCTCTTCTTCACTGAGTTCGTAACGCTCCCTCTTCTCCGCTTCAAGGGCAAGGATTTCACGATATACGGAAGCGCCCGGCTCCAGCCGTGAAAAACCGTCCAGTTTTTCCTTAATAGAAGCTATACTGCGGCGCGCATTATCATTTAACTGTACGCGTGTATCTGCAAGTTCCTCATCATGGAATACAATATGTCCGTTGCTGACAAACCCGTTAGAATCCAGCATTCCGGCAAAGGTTTTGGTAAAAACGGATTTGCCCGAACCTGACTCTCCTACGATGGCAATCGACTCATTCTCATAGATATCAAGGGATATCCCGCGAATCGCCTTCAGAATTCGTCCGCGGACACGAAATTTTACCTCCAAATCCTGGACAGACAACAATATCTTTTTATTTTCCATGCTCTACCTCCTACATATGCGTCCGGGGATCGGATGCATCACCCAGATTCTGTCCCACCACATACAGTACAATCGTGATGATAGAAACAACTGCTACAGGTCCCCAGAATTCCAATTCCCAGCCCGGTGTTACCATGGCCGCTTCAGCCGCATAAATCAGACGTCCGAGAGACATCTCACTCATACCTATTCCGATGTAAGCCAAGAACACCTCATAGGAAATATAGGACGGAAGCTCCGTTGCAAGCAAGGTTACGATTACTGATGTCATGAAAGGCAGAATATTTTTCAAGGCAATCTTTACTGTAGAAGTACCCAGACATCTGGATGCCAGATTATATTCCCTGTCACGGATAATCAATACCTGCGTACGGATAAAGTATGCGATACTCAGCCATCCGACGATTGTAAGCGCAAGCACCATCGTCCAGAAAGTAGGCGAAAACAACATGGAAAGCACAGCTATAATCAGAAGCAATGGTACGTTTCCGATAATATTGTAAACCTCTGTCATGATGATATCCACTTTTTTGGAAAATCCCCATACCGCTCCCAGCAATACGCCGACGGTCATATTGATGGCTGCGCACATAAACGCCAAAGAGATTGAGATTTTCGCTCCGTTCCAGACTGCCTCAAAGGTCGGCTCTCCGGACGCTCCTGAACCGAGAATCCATTTCAAGCTGACTTCAAAATGTTCCATCGCATCACTAGGGGAGAGATGTTTGGCTCCGGTATCCAGCAAATTGGCATAAGGATCATAATCCGTTACCGTAGGATATATGTATGCGAACGCAATCACAAACAACAGAAGACTCAAAATAACAATATTCACTTTGTTTCGGAAAAACACCCGGAACACCGACTTCCAGTAGGAATACCTCGGCGCCGCTATTTTTTCTGACTCCGTATCACTATGTGTCACCCGGCTGAACAGTTCTTCTTTATTTAAGCCGGTCTTACTTTTCAATTCTTCATACATTCCTATCACCTGCCTTTCGATGTAAATGAAATCCGCGGATCTACACTGGCTATCAAAATATCTCCCAGAATAATGGAAGTTACTGTCAGCAGCGCATAGAACAGGGCAACGCCCACAATGACGCCGTTATCATACTTGTTAATAGCCTGAGTCAACAGATTACCTGCACCGGGAACGGAGTATACACGCTCGGTGATAATCGCTCCTGTCATAGCAAAAAGGATGCTTCCCGGAATACCATGGACAATCGGAATCGCAGCATTCTTCCAGATATGCTTTGTAAAGATTTCCGTTTCGCTAAGTCCCCCTGATCTGGCAAACTTCACATAATCACTGTTCATCTGGTCAATCATATAGCGGCGCATCCATTTCATCAGATTCGCAACACTGGGCAGCGCCAGAGATATAATGGGCAGGATGAACATAAGCTTACTGGAAGAATCCATATCAAACAATGTAGGCAGTTTGAATACGCTTCCGCCAATCGCCTTAAACAGGAAAATATATGCCAGAGAAGGCACTGCTATAATAAATATAATATATAAAGTGCCGATTTTATCCAGAATACCATTCTTGAACCGGGCCATCAATATTCCAATCGGGAGACCCAGTACATAGGCAATTATAGTCGATATAATACCGATTACAAAGGAATATCCCAGTTTTGACATGCTTCCTTTATGTGTAATCGTATTTGTGTAATCATCTATAAACCTCGCAGCATACATATCGCTCATCTCCAAAGATCCTTCCGCATATGTGGCGGTATGCAGATCATCGGCGCTTTGCTCAACATGTCCCGTAGGATAACTAACGTTATCCAACACATAGCTGCCCTGGGATGCAGTCATTGTTTCAAACACATCCACGCCACGGTTCACAGTGTAAGATTCTCCCAGATTCAGCGTCAGAAAATTCTGATGGAAATAAGGGAATTTATTATCAATATACATTAAATATTTATGTTTAGTACCGTTTCCAATAATAGCGGGTGAGAATTTATCCCCGCCGTAAAGCGGATCATAGAGTGTAAAAGTCAGTTTTCGTTCTCCAATATCCGTATATTCATCCACATAATGAATGTTATCAATGAAAAACATTCCCGTAAAATAAGAAATAACGCGGGTATATAACGGTTTATCCCTGGTCGCAAATAAAGCTGCCTGTCCACCGTCCTTCACCCGTCCGTTGGTTTTTTTATCCGCATCCAGGCGCACAATAGTATAACCCTGGCTTTCATATTCTTCCGTGAATTTCTGAATATATTCGGCCGCAGTCTCCGTATCCTTTTCCGGCGTCTGTCCTATAAGCGCCGCAGCGCTTCTGTTTTCTTCGTCAAGTTCTCCTCTTTTTGCCAACATATTAATATAGTCCGAATAATTCACATAATCTACATAACCAAACGCCTGATAGCGGCTTTGTTCATAAGTAATTCTCGCATTACTCTGCGTCTTGGTGTAATTGCTGTCGCCGGCAAAGATATTGCCTCTGTCCATCAAAGAGTAAACAAGTATCATGATAAGAATTACAACACAGATTGCAGAGAGTATCCCCTTTATAATTCGTTGCACTATATATTTTGCCACTTTCCTATCCCTCCATAAAATGCCCTTCCCTATTCTATACAAGGAAGTGCGGAGAAGTAAGACTCCCCCGCACCTCCATCAGTGCTTTAAATTTTCACTGCTATATCTTAATACAATCCGATATTCTTGCACATATAGCCATAAGGCTGAATCGTATCAAGGTAGGTCTGCGCATCACCGTAGTCAGGACCCCAGCCGCTGGTACCGGGAGCAGTATCAAAGTTTGCTTCATTTCCGTTGCTGATACGGTAATATGAATAGGTGTAGTTGGTCTGATCATCAAATTCTACCAGATTCACAATTACCTTTCCGCCAAGTACCTTCTCAATTGACTGCTTGTATGCATTAGCTCTGTTAGAATAGTATTCTGCGAAAGAACCCCAAGGTATATCAATATAAATCGGATTCTCTGCGGAAACCTCCACGCCAACCTCTGCCAGTTCAGCGATTGCAGCATCCAGATACGCTACTGCGTTAGTTGCATTGTACCAGCCGTCAAAACCGTCGCCGGAACCTACGCCGTCATCTGCTGACGGATCCCATACCTTAAGGGGTATTCCATCTGCATCTAACTGTGCCTGCATAACCTCACCATAATAGGTGCCTGCTTTGAAAGTAACGCTCTCACCATTGATATCGATTGTCGTATCATTAGCCAGACTCTGGAAAGTACCAGGTACATAGGAATTTCTAAGGCTGGCATACTTCAAATCTTCTCCTACGCTCGTTGCATTAAAGGCGCCTCTGTCAAACGCCATTGCCATAGCAAGACGGAAGTTCTGGTTGCTCAGCGCTTCTCTTGTTCTTAACTTATCTTCATCTGTCTGAGCGGAAACACCAATGCTTGTGTCATTGTAGTTCGTCCATGTTGCACGGTTAACATTTACCCATCCGCAGAAGGTTGTACCGTCAGTAGCAGATACATAATTATACAAATCGAAATATGTCTCTGTCTCTCCATCCGGAATATCCTGCTGTGCCTGTACCAGCGCGGAAGAGTTAAATCCGCATGCCGAACAATTATTATCCTTCGTATCGTTATACATACGAAGCGGATCTGAACTGTCGTTATAGTAAATATTTATATTCGGAGTGTTTACTGCATCCGCATTCCAGTATGAAGGGTTTGCTTTATAGCTGGTAACATTATTCTCCGTGTAGTTTGTAACCAGATAAGGACCGCAGTATGCAATGTGGCTGGGGTCGGTACCGTAATTACCCGGTGTATATTCATCGCCTTCCGCTGAGAATGTACCGCCCTGTGACTTATAGAAAGAACGGTTCAGCGGTGCGAAACAGCCATATCCCATCATGGATACAAAAGCCGGGAACGGAGCTTCCAGTGTGTATACCAGTGTATAATCATCCACAGCCTCAACACCTACTTCTGAGAAATCTGAAATCTCACCGTTTACCCAAGCGTCATAATTCTTAATTCCGCAGCCGTCGGTGGTAGTCATCAGATATCCCAACTCACCGTCGTTATCAGCCACGTGCTGCATGGAAGCAACCCAGTCATCTGCCGTAACTTCGCCGATTTCACGACCCTGCTGATCTACCCATTTCACGCCGGAACGGATGTGGAAAGTATAAGTCAGACCGTCAGCGGAAACTTCATAGCTCTCAGCCAGAGCGGGCTGCTGCTGATTCAGTGCATCATATTCCAGCAATCCTGAATAAGTACATGAAATAAAGTAAGAATCGCTGGTCATACTTGTAGCGATAACATCCCATGTTACTAACTGATAGCTGATTTCATAGTTATATGTGTCATTCAGTGTGTAACCTTTCTCATCCAGGAAAGCCTTTGCGTTAGTAAACCACTCGTCCGCTGTTGCGGAATCTCCCCAGATGGAAACCAGTTCCGCTCTGTCTTCCGAATGGAGCAATTCGTTGGTAACAAGATAAGTATACCACTTGTACTCATCCAAGCCCCAGAGAGTTGTTGTTCCGGTACGGGGTACGATACGGGTCATTGCATATCCCCCCCCATTACTCTGAACAGGCTGGAACACGCCGGACTCTAACAGTTTAGCTTCAGCGACAGCCATCAACGCCATACGCTTATCTAAATCTGTAACCTCTTCTTTTGCTGTCTGATAGTAGTCATTGAATTCGCCCAAGTTGTAATCATACAGAGCATCGGATCTTTCATCATAATCCATTGCATCAATAGCTTCCCAATCAGGTCCTACATAACCATCTGACTCAGCAGTTTCTGTCTCTCCTTCACTTCCGCTGCCATCAGTGGATTCAACTGTTTCATTTGTGCTGCTGTCGGTATTCGGCGTATCATTGGTTGTTCCGCTGCCGTTATCACCGCAGGCAGTCAGCCCAAATACCATAGATGCTGACAAAAGAACCGCCAGCAGTTTTTGAACTTTCTTCTTTTTCATTTTTTTCTCCTCTCCATAGATTTCTTCTTACTTTTACGCTTTACTGCCGTAAAGCATTTGGAACGAAAAAGGATTTAATCCTATATTCATTCGGTCTTTCATGAATACTTGTATACAACATTATGGTACAAGTAGTCAGAATGATATATTATTATAATACATGTCCTGCGCAATGTCAAGGTTTTGCGCTTGGAAGAAATTACCCCGGCAGACTATCACCTCAAATCAGCATCACTCAAATTCCACCACAACACTGTATCTTGAATCAATCGCCTTAATAACCGGCTCATAAACTTCTCCGACCATCCTCAGCGCAAGAGCATCGGCTTCCTGCCCATTTTCGGCAGTATTGAATTTCGTCTCCAGCAGTCTTCGCAGTTCCTTTTCAATTATGTTATAGTCTTTCACGGTCAGCTCAATATCGCCGCGCGCCAATAATCCCTCTTTTACTTCATCAACAATTACTTTGTCAGGGTCTATCTCAATGGTCTGAAGATACGCGTGTCCGATTTTAATGGTAATTATCCTTTTTTCTTGATCTTCAATGATATCTTTCCTTGTCAGATTGTCGAGATCCACAACAAAATAACCTGTCCCCGTATAGCTGACTTTCTGCGTCTTCTTTAAAAAATCAAAATCGAGTTTTTGGAGCAGTCTGTCCGAAAGTTCGGTCGATACCGTTGCCTCCTGTGTACTGACAATAAGCTTCCTTGTCTCTTCCTGTTTTCCCAAAAGAATCTCCGAAAAATCGACTTCCACGCCGCTGTTTTCCAGATAGATGCTATCTAAATCAATCTGCTCTACCCCATCGTCATAAATTTCACGGAATACCGCAAT
>CAMWMM010000108.1 GCA_947175285.1 uncultured Lachnospiraceae bacterium | reverse complement strand
TTTCAGGATGGTCATGGGGTGCTGACATGGTATCCTTATGACGATACAAGATATTCTGACCAGCCGTTCTGGATTATATGGGCGGTATGCCGGCTCATAAAAGAAGCCGGAGACTTTTCTCTCCTTGAGGAACATATCTCATGGCAGGATGGCGGGGAAGCAACTATGCTGGAACATGTGAAAGCTGCTGTAAACAGACTGATTGCTGATAAAGGGAGAAACGGGCTGGTACGCCTTTATTTTGCGGACTGGAATGACGCGCTGAATGTTACCACCGATCCGGAAGCGGAATCAGTGATGCTTTCCCATCAGTTCTGCTTGGCATTAAAAGAGTTGGAATTATTGATGAAAAAATATGGCGATCAGGAATATGCACAGACGGTTGCAGAAGAATATGAGATTTTGAAGAGCAGTATTAATGAGAAAGCATGGGATGGCGGATGGTATATGCGGGCTTTAAGTTCGGCGGAGAACATCGGTTCAAAGGACAGCAATGGAAGCAAAATTTACCTGAATGCCCAGACGTGGGCGGTGCTTGGTGATGTGGCGGATGAATCGAAACTTCCTCTGGTATTGCAGGCAGTGGACAGCATGGAGCATGATTTCGGGTTTCCCTTAAATATGCCGCCATATCCTGAGTATTCGCCCAATGTGGGAAGAATGTCGGGAATGCTTCCGGGACTATTTGAAAACGGAGGTGTGTACTGTCATGCGACAGGATTTAAGATTCTGATGGACTGCAAGACCGGGAGAGGCAGCAAGGCAGTGGAAACATTAAAGAAGATCATGCCGGATAGTGATAAGAATCCTTCTATGCAGTCCGGAGCGGAACCTTATGTGTTTACCAACTGCTATTCCACCAATCCGGGATATTATGGAAAATCCTATCAGTCATGGACTACTGGGACTTCTGCATGGTGCCTAATGGGACTTTGTGAGGGAATCATGGGTGTAAAGCATGATTATGACGGACTTCGGGTAGAACCCTGTTTTCCTGCTGGATGGGAATATGCGGAGATGACAAGGCATTTCAGGGGAGCGGATTACCATATTGCCATCAGGAATCCGGAGCATCTGGAAAATGGAATTGGTATCATCATGGTGGATGGAGAATCTGTTTCGGGAACAGTTTTACCGGATTTCAGGGATGGAAGGAAACATGAGGTGGAAGTGATTTTGAAGGCGGAAAGGAAATAAGTAGTATGGAAGCACAATATTTGGATATTAATAAAACGCCGCAGGAACGTGCTGCTGCACTTTTAGCAGAACTGAGCCTTGATGAGAAAATGGCACAGGTCAACTGTATTTTCCCTTTCGGGGAAATATATGAGAATATGGAGAAGATTTCGGAAGGTACACCTTTTGGAATTGGGGAAGTCAGCACTCTGGAAATGCGCAGGATAGAGACTTTGGAGGAGACGGCGCAGTGGCAGAGGAAAGTCCAGAAGATTGTGATGGATAACAGTCCGCATCATATCCCTGCTATTTTCCATATGGAAGGGTTATGCGGAGCATTTATTCAGGATACTACCAGCTTTCCGTCCGGGATTGGGAGAGGTTCCGGTTTTGATCCGGAACTGGAAGAGAAGATTGCCGAAATCGTAAGCAGACAGGAGGCGGCCTGCGGTATTACTCATGTGCTGGCACCGGTGCTTGATGTTTCAAGGGATTCCCGTATGGGGCGGCAGGGAGAGACTTATGGGGAAGATCCTGCGCTGGCTTCGGCAATGGGTGCTGCTTATACTAAGGGAATTCAAAAAGGGGAAGTGGCAGGGAGAAAGACGGAGAGTGTGGCAAAGCATTTTCTGGCTTTTCATAATTCACAGGGTGGAATACATGGAACACATTCTGATACGCCGACACGCCTTTTACAGGAAATATATGGAAAGCCTTTTCAGGCTGCCATTGCGCAGTCCGGTCTGAAAGGAATCATGCCAAGTTATAATTCCATCAATGGGGAGCCGATGTCTGCATCCTCTACGCTTCTAAAGACGCTTTTACGGGATGAGATGGGATTTGAAGGGCTTTGTGTCAGTGATTATGGCGCAATCAGTGGTGTTCACCATGTGCAACATGTGGGAGAAAGTGAAGCGGAGGCCGGACTTCTTTGCATGGAAGCCGGAATAGATATCGAGATGCCCGGTACTACCGGTTATGGAGAAGAACTGAAAAGAAAATTTGAAAGCGGTGAAGCAGATATAGCGCTGCTTAACAAGACAGTGCTGCGTGTCCTTACCGCAAAGTTCCGTATGGGACTTTTTGAACATCCATATGCCCTTGAAGGGGAAGAACTAAAGGAAGCGGTATGCCAAAAGGAGGACAGAGAGATATCCTTACAGTCAGCAAAGGAATCTATGGTACTGCTGAAAAATAATGGGGTTCTTCCGTTAAAGGGGGATAAGAAGAAAATTGCCCTGATTGGCCCACATGCTGACTGTGCAAGAAAATTCTTTGGCGGCTATACCCATCTGTGCATGATGGAATCTACTTATGCGGTTGCAAATTCCATTGCCGGGGTGAGTGGTGTAGTTCAGGCTGATACGGATAAGATCAAAACAATTCCGGGAACTAACATCCAGTCGGACGAGACGGAGGAATTTGACGCGATACTGCATCGTCAGAAACCGGAATGCAAAAGTCTGTTGGAGGAAATGAGAGTCCGGATGCCGAAAACAGAAATAATTTATGCCTATGGCTATCCAATTGCAGGTGCGGATGAATCTCATTTTGAGGAAGCGTTGCAGGCAGTAAAAGAAGCGGATGCGGTCATTCTGACGCTTGGGGGAAAACACGGGACCTGTTCTATGGCATCTATGGGAGAAGGTGTGGACGCAAGTAATATCAATCTTTCGCCTTGTCAGGATGCGTTTATCAGAAAAGCAGCAGGGTTTGGGAAACCTTTAATTGGGGTTCATTTTGACGGAAGACCCATATCCAGTGATGCAGCGGATGAATGTCTGGATGCTATATTAGAGGCATGGAGTCCGGCGGAAACCGGAGCGGAAGCAGTAGTCAGTGCGTTGTTTGGGGAATATAATCCGGGTGGGAAGCTGCCGGTATCCGTGGCATACCATGCAGGGCAGATTCCGATTTATTATAATCATCCCAATGGTTCGGCATGGCATCAGGGGGAAAGCATCGGATTTGTAAACTATGTGGACTTGCCGCATACACCAAGGTACTATTTCGGGCATGGTCTCTCTTATACTACATTCGCTTATTCGGATTTGAAGATTTCGGAGAAGGAAATTGATGCACAGGAGAGCGTCCGAATTGAAATGACATTATGCAATACAGGCGAATACGAGGGGGATGAGGTTGTGCAGCTTTATCTGATTGACAGATATGCAAGCATGACAAGACCGGTAAAAGAGCTGGCAGGGTTTAAGCGGGTATCGCTAAAACCGGGAGAGAAAAAGACAATTGCATTTGAGGTTTCGGCAAGTCAGATGGCATTCCTTGACAAAGATATGCGTTGGAAAATCGAGAAGGGAAGCATTGGAGTGGAGATAGGTAGTTCTTCTGAAGATATCAGGCTTACAGGAGAATATAAAGTAATAAATGACGGATGGATAGAAGGAAGAAACAGGGCGTTTTATGCCAAAGCTGATATCAGCAGATAGGAAATTGGGAGGCAAAAATGGATAGCAGAGCAGTGGCGAAGAAAATCGCAGAGGAAGCAATTGTGTTATTGAAAAACGAGGGACATCTTCTTCCTTTTTCTAAGGGACAGAAAGCAGCCTTTTTTGGAAGAACTCAGATTGATACTATTTATTCAGGGAATGGTTCGGGAGCTGCCCACAAATCGGGATGTAAAAATATATTAGAGGAATGCGAAAAAAGGGGTATCTGCGCGGAACCCGGTCTGAAAGAATATTATAGGGAGCAGATTTCAAAGGAAGAGACGACAAAGAAAGATGAATTTGACTGGGCTGATATAGGAAAAGTAATAAACAGTGGTGTTATGTATGAAATCTTTGGAAAGTATCATGCACCCATTGAGGAATATGAAATACCGGAAGGACAGATGGAGACTGCCCGTCAGTATACGGATACAGCTATTCTGGTGCTTGGGAGAAATTCAGGCGGCGAGGAATGCGACAGACACTTATATGGGGATTACTATTTAACAGATTCGGAGAAAATTCTGGCAGAGCAGGTATGCAGCAATTTTGAAAAGGTAGTCTTGGTCTTAAATATCAATGGACAGATAGATTTGTCATGGGCAGAGGAGTTTCCTCAGATTAGGAGTATTTTGTTTGCAGGAATCTTAGGGGAAGAAGGGGCTTCTGCTTTATCAGATATTCTTACCGGAAACATCAATCCGTCCGGCAAGCTGGCATTTACCATTGCAGGGCGATATGAAGACTATCCGGCAGTCAGTCACTTTTCATGGGATAAGGAAAATGAAGAAAACCTGCTCACATATGAAAGCTATGGACTGAATGCGGTAGAAAATGGAAGCACAGAGTATGAGAAAAGTCCGGTCACTGTTTACCATGAAGATATTTATGCAGGGTATCGGTATTTTGATACCTTTGCAAAGAAACCCTTGTATGCATTTGGCTATGGGTTATCATATACGGAATTTGAAATCAGGTGTCTTGGTGCGGTCAAAGAACAGGATGGTATCGAAGTTCAGGTTTGTGTAAGGAATATCGGAAATACACCCGGTAAAGAAGTTGTGCAGCTATATCTGGCAAACGACAGCCGGACTTTAGAACATGCCTTTCAGGAACTGAAAGGGTTTGAAAAGACAGGGATTTTGCAGCCGGGAGAAGAAGAGCAGATTTGCCTTATGCTTCCATGGAAGGAATGGAGCAGTTATGATGAAGAGAGGGCGGCTTATCTGATTCGGAAAGGAAATTATCGAATTCTGGCCGGGAATTCCTCACGAAATACAAAAGATACTGCGGTGGTGCGGGTAGGGCAGGATATTCTTACGGAACAGTGCGTAAACCGTCTTGGCATTCAGATGTGCAATAAGGAAAAGTTAGAATTTTTAACTTGTCCAAGGGAGATGGCAGAAGAGAATGTTCAGGGAAAAATATCGGAAGGAGATTTGCAAGTGCTGGAAATTTTTGTGAGCTCAGAAGACGTTAAGATGAGTGATTCTGCAAATGCTCCGGCGATCTGTGACAGCAGGGCGGAAAAGGTTAAGAAGCTGTCAGTGGAACAACTTGCGGCTCTTTGTGTGGGATATGGTCCCGGTACGCCCTTTGCGGCTTTTGGGGATGGAAGCGATCCGGAAACAATTTATGATCAGGATGGAAAACCACTTACAACCAACAGTCATCCGGCTGGGTATAACGGTTATGTATCACCGGCAATTGAGGAGGCGGGAATCTATTCGGTGTCTTATAAGGATGGACCGGCAGGGATAGGTGAAATAGCATGGCCGTCGGAAATGCTGATGGCATGTGCGTTTAATAAGAAAATATGGTATGAATTCGGAAATGTAGTGGGGGCAGAGTGTGAAAAGCAGCAGGTTGATGTCTGGCTGGCACCTGCGGTAAACTTGCTGAGGCATCCTCTTGGAGGAAGAAACTTTGAGTATTTTTCGGAAGATCCTTATTTAACCGGTATCTGTGCCTGTGAAGTGACAAAAGGGGTTCAGGAAAACCATCCGGTACTGGTATGCCCGAAGCATTTTGCAGTAAATGAACAGGAAACTTTCCGCCGGGGAAGCAGCAATAGACATTATGATGCAGTTGATTCCATTCTCAGCGAACGGGCGGCAAGGGAGATTTATTTGAAACCTTTTGAAATGTTGGTAAAAGAAGCGGATATTGCCTGTCTGATGACTTCTTTTAATAAAATCAATGGTGTGTTTGCCGCCGGAAATGCAGATCTTTGTACCCATATTTTAAAGGAGGAATGGGGATATAAAGGTGTGGTTGTTACGGATTGGGGCGATATGGATGTGGTAGTGGATGGTGCGGATGCTGTAGCAGCAGGCAATGATATTGTAATGCCCGGAGGACCGCCGGTGATTGCACAGATTCTTCAGGGATTTAGGGAAGGCAGGGTATCTTTGGAACAAATGGAAAGTGCAGTCTGCCACCTGTTGTATATGACAGAAAAAGTACAGTCTGGGAAAGGGTATGGATATAAAAATGAATAATATACCTGTTTGCGTTTGCTGATGAAACACATAATTCTTCTGCCAATAATAGCAAAGCAATGGGGAGGGACAATGAGGATGAAGAGATTTTTATTATTACTTGGAATGGTAGTTGTATCTTTGTTAACAGGATGTGGTTCAAAGCTACAATTACCGGATAACCCTAAGGAATATGAACAAAGAGAAAATAGTGATGTAGGATATGCATATTTGGTACATGAGGATAAGGTTTTTGTTCCATATTGTGCATATGAGGAAAAGTATTTGGGTTCTTGCATTGGTTATTATGATATTCCAACGACTGAATATACGGATGGCGGCAGGGTATATGTTTGTGAATTGAAGGGTTATTCTTCGGATGAATGGATAATAGATTTCCTTGATATGAATTGTTCTGAAGGTATGATTTGGAGAGAAGTCAATACAGTTGATATCCCGGAGGGGTTGAATTCTGAATACGAATGGAATAAATTGATTCGGGAGTAATCCAGTGAGAGTCGTTCAAGTAAAAAATAGTCAAATGAATATTCTCCAAATCCGAATATTACTTGATTATTCATATCTTTCACACCACAATCCGGAATTTTACAATTACGTATAGTTTTTTACAATATTTATAAAAATTTCTGTGATATGCTCAAAAATAGAAACTATTTGAGGCGGGGATAAGAGCATGGCAAAGCAAAAGCCCACCGGCATGCCTGCAGCGTTGCGTATGTGTGTGAAAGTTGGTTTTTAATGTATTCATTTGCTCTGGCGATGTCCTTTAATTTCAAAATCTTTTATAAAAATCCCACAAAATATAGTCTTAGAATATTATAGACTATACTGTGATGCAGTACAAGGCAGAAATGATTTAAAGAAGAAGTGTTAAGCAACTTTTTAAAGTAGAGATTTATTTTGGCAAGATTACTTTACTCGTAGAGCATCTAAATAATAAAAAGATACCAGCCTCAATTTCCAGCAGGCTGGTATTCGTTCTATGATGTAAATTAGGTATTGATTTGAATTGCTATCCGGCATTTTCCATTGCTTTCGTGATAACGAGCCTGTTCTTTTTGCAGACTACTTGAATGTTATCACCGATTGAAAATCCGGTTTCTTTTAACCAGTCCCCTTGTAACCTAATCTGTGGCGTGCTTTGAAAGTGTGTGCCTTTCGTTGCGCCGTATACGGTTAGTTTTCTGCTTTTTCTTGTCATAATATGACTCCTTTCCCTGAAAATGTTAATTGTTTTTTGATGTGTATTATACAGTATGGAGGGAACACACCTGTATTGTCAGAGAAGATCCGGTGCGAATCCATGAGAGTGAAAGTTTGCCCTGAGAAAATAACATGAATAATCCGGCTGCCTAGAAGCGTATGAGATACCCTTGTGGATATATATTATTATCATGATACAATAATGATCCCTGTGCCATTTACGGCACGGGGATTTTCCACTTTAAACGAGGAGGTTTCAGACAATGGAAAGAATTAGGATGACAGGAGAAAGGAAGGGAAAAACATGATTAGACTGGACAATGAAAAATGTATCATAGGATTTGATGATGGTTATCAGCTTGGAAAGACGGCAAATTTCATATTTGACAACGGTGTACACTTTCTGGGAAGTGCAGAGCCGACATTAAAAGAAAACTCACTGTTCTATGACGGTGAGTATTTTAAGGTGGGCGAGGGCAGGGCAGCTATCACGGAGGATAAGATTTCGGATGATGCCGCCAGAATCCGGACAATGGCAGGTATTGCAATGGAACTCAGGAGAGAGAGCCTTTATAAGGCAGAGATCATACTTGCGGTTGGTCTGCCTTTTTCCAACTATGGGAGGGATAAATTAAAGCTGATTGACTATTATAACAGGCAGAATGCTCTGGATTTTTCTTATGAGGGGGAGGATTATTCTGTCACGATAGCAAAGGTCATTGTCTGTCCGCAATGCTATTCAGCGATTGCTTCAAGGCTTGGCAACATGAAAGGTGATTATCTGGTGGTGGATATCGGGAGCAAGACAACGGATGTTGTTTATGTGCGGAACGGATTTCCGGCAGAGAGTAAGTCCATTACGATTGAAAAAGCTATGGTCAAATGGATTAAAGAAATTCAGCGGGATATGAAAGTGCAGACAGGGAAGGACATACCGGAACATGAAGTTATGAAGGTTTTGTTAAAAGAGGAAAGCAATCTTCCGGTTGTTTATGCGGAACTGATTCACGGGATGATGCGGGAGAAGATACATTCTCTGGAACTGGAGCTTGCAGAGCGCGGTTATGACATGGATTATATCAACATCATTTATGTAGGCGGCGGTGCGCTGATGGCTCGTGACCATGCAGGAAAGTACCGGAGTCATACAGCGTATGACTGTGATCTGTGCGCAAATGCAAAAGGTTATGAGTTCCTTGCAGGGCAGATGATGGGAAAGAAGGTGGAGTGATGGCGGGAAAGCAGAAATCGGTATTTATCCGGTTTAATATGGCAGATGAAGCAGACTGTGACCTGTACATGAAACTTGCGGAAGCAGCCGGAAGTTCTGCTTCATTGACGGCATATGTCAAAAGGGTATTGGAAGAACATTTCAGTATAAAAATGGAGGTGTCAGGGAGGCAGGAGTTTCATGAACAGATACTGTCAATAGTCCGGGAGGAAATGCAGACTCAGGGCATGAAGTTAGTTGGTGCGCTGCTGGCGGGGATAGGAACTGTGAATGTTCCGGTGATTAGAGATGAAATGCTGCCAAAGGAAACGGAACTGCCGGAAACTTGCGGGGAACTGCCGGATGAATTAAGAAGTGTTCTGGATTTTATCGGCTAGAGAATATCCTGATGCAAGCAAGCCGGATATGTCAGCAGCAGTGCGTTTCATCAGAAAATATGTTGCAGATATGACAGCATGTGCAAGCAATCTGTTGCATATCAAGTGTTATTTAAGGAAATAAAGGGATAAAAGTTGCATATCTGCAATCAACTTTAACAGATATGCAATTTTTAATCTTACATAAATAAACATTCCATTTTGAAATTTCCTGTTAAAATAAAAGTGAATAAAAGGGAAATCCCTATGTAGGAAATTGATATATGAGGAAATTAGAAGTCAGTCTGGTATTGTTATTTGCGATTCTAGAAGAACGTCAGGAGGGAAAGAATCATGCATAAATTTAGTATTGGAGATACTATGATGTGTCATGAATATTGTTCTCAATATATATTGGAACATCAGCAGGAAATGAATGAAAGTACTTCGAGTGAAGCATTTGTGAATAAAGAAGTAATAAAGCCTAAATTCAAAGCTGGTGATGTTGTAGAGGATACATATGATGTAGGTCAATCACTATCGTATCCGGTGTATGTAATTAAAGAATCAATTGCAATAAATAATGGAGATACATTCGTAGGATATAAATATAATGTAGCTCCAATTGATTCTCTTGATGAAAGTATCATTGTGAATGAAGATGCTCTGCATTTCTGGTATAGCGATGCCAATTTGGAAAAATATTTCAAAGAAAGTACACATCAAAATGGATTACCTGCATGGAGAGGCGAATTATATAATTTCTTTATGTTCTTTCGTAAAGCTGATCGTATTTCATTAGAACCAGATGCAGCTGTAAATGAACATGAGATGGAAGAATTTAAAGATCATACTATTCCACCAATACGTATGCAACATATTTTACGAAGTCATTCTATATTTGCTAGGGTATATGATGTGATTAAACCTGCAGAAAATAAAAAGATTATTGCAAATAAAATTAATATTGATATAGTAGATGTGAAAGATTTTGCATCAGATTTTAACGATAAAATCAAATCAAGAAATGCTACAAATGCAACATATGGTAAAAAATTAAGAGATGAGACAATCCCTGATTTTACCAATGAAGAAAAATATTTGCTAATCTGATTGATAAGTTAGATACATCTAATAAAGGTATAAAAGACCATTACCCATATAAATTAACAAATTTACAGATAATGGATGCTGTTAGGGAAGCATATGGTAATGCTCGTAAAATTGGTTCAAAAGTAATTAATGTATCAGGTAGTCCGACAGATGAAGATCCAGATGCACCTTATATTGGTAAACAGGAATATGAAAGATATTCAAAGAGATATGATTTAATTATCAGATTCATGTATAATTTTGATTACAACTTCATAGAAACTGCATATCCTCTCAGAATGAATAACAATACCAAGAAACATTAAAACAAATAAAAAGAGACGTCTAAATGACGTCTCTTTATGAAGGAGAAAAGTAAAATGATAAAATTACCAATTTCAGAAGCTGCATTAAAATTTTATGAAGAGATAGGATATGAATTTTCATATAAGGAACAAGCCCATTTATGCTATAATTATATTCCGGGATTATTAGAACGAAATGATGCCCTTAGAGAATTATTGAAAGAGTCAGATGATCAGGAATTAAATAAAGACATTCAAATGCTGATAGATTATGGTTCTAATATTTATAAGATGTTTATGGATAATAATGATAATAAATGTGTCTATTATTTAAGAACCTTAACAACTGATTGGCAGCTCAATGTTATGTTCAGAACTATTGAGGGGGCAATGGACTATGTAGAGAGATATGTTCATACTGATTATAAAATAGACAAGATTCGATTGGCTGATGATTGTGATATAAATGCCGATGATTATATGTCTACACTTGTTTTTGAAAGAGGAGATCCTGATATAATAATTGATTATAAATCAGCAGAATATAAAGATGATTATGATCCAAGTGAACATGGACCTTTTGAAGAACGGTTCGACAATATGTTCATGAATGTAGATTGCCCATTTGAATTAGGCGATATTGTTGTTGATCCGAAAAGTTATTATCCAGTAATTGTTTTATCTGATAGAAATATTTTTCATGATAGATATGAAAAAGTTAAAAGTCTAGATTGGGATGATATTATTATAGATTTATGGTATAAAGACAATCTCATTCCTGTCTTAGATTTCAAAGATGATTTTTCTATCAGATATGTTAGACCTTTTGATCTTGAAAAGTTTTTTCCTAGAGGCGGATTTACTGAAGACTTTTGTAGAGATCTAGCTTTTATTAGCAAAATGGTTAAAAGTCGATTTAATCTGGATAAGATAAAAAGATATATAAACTAGCGAATATGAAGAACCATATAACACAAAGTATATATTAACTGAGAATAATTTTTTATTTATTTTATTTACAAAACATAAATAGAAGAGAAGTCATTATTATAACCATAAAGAG
>CAMWMM010000107.1 GCA_947175285.1 uncultured Lachnospiraceae bacterium | reverse complement strand
GCTTCGAATAGCGAAAAGAGACGGTTTCGGGCATTGGACGCGGCTGCTTTTTGTCCGGTCAGTTCCTTACTGATAGAAACGATTTCAGCGCTGTTAAGAAGGGATGGAATGTCGTTAAAAGATATCTCAAGAAACGGATTCTTTTCATATAATTCCATCATCCATGATATATACTTGCTCATTTCCTCGGCGGTCAGTACATTGGAATGTTCCATTTTTGCAAGGTTATAGTAATGTTTTAAGGCTTTTTCTATTTTAGTGATAGAAAAACAGTTCGATTGGCTGTCTTGTTTTTTCATAAATATTTCTCCATGTTCTGAAATGAAATGTCACTTAAAGATAATGATCTGTCACCTATAGTACTATGATTTTTTCTGGATTTCAAGTAATTTATAATTATGGAAAGCAAAGGATTGGAAGACAGAACGAGAAAACAGGAGTATATCCGGAAAGGCGAAAATTATGAAAGCAATTAATTTAATGACGGCACATATGAAAAATCCATTAGGAATTGATGTCAGGCAGCCTGTTTTGTCATGGAATGTCGTTGGAGGAATCACCCAGAGTGCATATCAGGTAACAGCATTTTGTGAGGACAAAGAGGTATGGTCTACAGGGAAAGTGCAAGGTTCCGGGATGCAGGTAAGATATGAGGGCCCGGCGAGGAGCCGTGACAGGATTGTCTGGAAAGTAATTGTCTGGGATGAAAAGGATGTGCAGGGTGAAGAGAGCGGGGATGCTTATTTCGAGTATGCTTTTTTGGGAAATTTTGATTTTAAAGCTGCGTGGATATGCCCTGAAATAGCAGAAATTAGTCCGGAGGAAAGGCAGCCGGCTTCCTATCTGATAAAGGAATTCGATTTTCAAGATGCAAAAGCAGCAGGAGAAGCAGAAAGTGGCGGCTCTGCCAAAGCAAATGCGCGGGTATATGCTTCCGCTCATGGTGTGTACAGTCTGTGTATCAATGGAAAGCGTGTAAAAGGCAATGTTTTAAGTCCGGGAACCAGCGAGTATTGGTACCGTATGCCATACCAGACTTTCGATATCGCAGGGTATCTGGTTAATGGAAAGAATAAGATAGAAGTCATTCTGGGTGATGGCTGGTACAGGGGATGCAACGGAAATACGGGAACAAGAAACGTATTTGGAAAAACGCTGGCTTTCTGGATGCAGATGGAAGTTGATAAAAAGATAATCGTTATGACAGATGAAAGCTGGCAGGCAGCACAGGACGGCCCTGTATATTTCAACGATATCCAGCTGGGGGAAAAAGTGGATGCAAGGAAGACACCTACTGCACTTCATCCTGTGAAGGTTGAGAAAACAGGGTGTGATACCATGCTTTGCACCAATTCCGTTCCGGTTCTTGAGAAAGAACAGTTTAAGGCAAAACTGATAAAAACCCCGGACGGCGGGAAAGTTCTGGATTTTGGGCAGAATATGTCCGGCTATGTTTCTTTCCGGATTCGGGCGGAAGCGGGACAGAAAATTAAAATGACCCATGGAGAATATCTGGATGCAGCCGGCAATTTCTCTGATGAGAATTTAAAAACTATCGGAAGAAAAGAAGACCTGCATCAGGTCATAGAATACACCTGTAAAGAAGGGGAAAACATTTATTGTCCCACGTTGTGTATATTTGGTTTCCAGATGGTCAAAGTAGAGACAGACATAGAAATTGACGGGAGCGAGTTCATTGCCCATGCGGTATATTCGGATATCAGGCAGACAGCAGAATTTACCTGTGATAATGAACTGGTAAACAGGCTGGTACAAAATACTGTCTGGAGTCAGAAATCCAATTTCGTGGATATTCCCATGGACTGTCCTCAACGTGAAAGAAGCGGATGGGCAGGAGATGCAGGGGTGTTTGCAGATACCGGTATTACGTTAATGGATGGCTATCCGGTATTCAGACGGTGGCTGGACGAGATGAAGGTAGATCAGTATGAGGACGGCAGAGTTTACAATTTTGCGCCTCGTAGAAGTCCTGCGAAGAATAAATTCGATGAGGCTTATGACGGTTCCTGCGCCTGGGGAGATGCGGTCATTATCATTCCCTATACCATGTATAAGCTGTATGGGGATAAAGAAATATTGGAAGAAAATTATGATATGATGTGCCGCTGGATGGGTTATGTGGAGAAAAAAGGGCATAAACACCGTTTTTTCAACCGATTCAGGAAAAATCCCTATAAAAACTATGTGATTGATACGGGAATCCATTGGGGAGAATGGCTGGAGCCGGATATTCCCATGCAGGAGTCCGTCAAAAATATGATGCTCCACGGGGTGCCGGATATTGCTACAGCGTATTATGCGTACAGCAGTAAAATGATGGCGGAGATTGCCGGGGTGCTGGGCAGGGCGGAGGATGCAAAGCATTATAAACAATTGGCGGAAAATGCCGTAAAGGCCTATAATTATCTGGAAGTGAAGAACGGACATATATCATCCGACAGGCAGTGCAGATATGTACGCCCGCTGTATATGGGGCTTTTATCTGAGAAAGATGCAAAGACAGCGGCAAAGGATTTGAATGAGCTGGTGGCAGGAAACAATTACCACCTGAATACGGGATTTCTGACGACACCCTGGCTCTGCCGGGTATTGGCAGACTATGGCTATGTTGAAACTGCTTACAAAGTACTTCTTCAAGAGGACACGCCAGGCTGGCTGTTTGCGGTCAAAAACGGGGCTACGACCATATGGGAGTCATGGGAGGGATACTTTGGTGATATCGGTGTTGCGTCCCTGAACCATTATTCCAAGGGAGCAGTGGTTTCCTGGCTGATAGGGGGAATCTGCGGCATTCAGGTAAAGGGACAAGAGATTACGATTCAGCCAAAACCATGTAAGCTGATGAAATATGCAGAGAGCAGTTTTGATTCTCCTGTGGGAGTGGTAAGGAGCCGTTGGGAATACCGGGGAGAACAGGTGGAATATACGGTGGAGATACCTGCCAATACCAGAGCAAGGTTCATTGCACCGGATGGAAAGGCGCAGGAACTGAAGGTGGGGCAGAATAAGATATTGCTTTGAAAGGAGATTGAAATGAAGATATTGAATTTTGGCTCGTTGAATCTGGACTATATCTATCAGGTGGAACATTTCGTACAGCCGGGAGAAACGCTTGCCGCAAAGGAGCAGAAAATGGCTCCCGGCGGCAAGGGGCTGAATCAGTCCGTCGCTCTTGCAAAAGCAGGTGCAGAGGTCTTTCACGCGGGCTGTATCGGAATCGGTGGGGAACCGCTTAAGGCTTTACTGGAAGAAAACGGTGTGCATACGGAGTATCTGCGCAAAGTAGAGGAATTGCAGGGAAATGCCATGATTCAGGTAGACAGTACAGGTGAAAATTGTATTATCCTCTATGGCGGCTCTAACCGGATGATTTCAAAGGAACAGATAGATGAGACTTTGGAAGATTTTTCGGCAGAGGATTGGCTTGTACTACAAAATGAGGTCAGCAATTTGGAATATATGATTGAAAAGGCAGCAGAGAAGGGGATGAAAGTGGTGCTGAATCCGTCGCCTTTTGAAGCATATCTTGAAAAATTAGATTATAATCAAATATCCTGGATTTTGGTCAATGAAGTAGAGGCGAAGCAGCTTACCGGAAAAACAGAGGCGGATGCGGTCTGGAATACTTTGCATGAAAAATATCCCGAATTGTGCCTGATTATGACTATGGGTGCAGAGGGAGCTTATTGTTTTACACCGCAGGAAACAATATATCAGGAGATTTTTCCTGTTGAGACAGTAGATACTACAGCGGCAGGAGATACTTTTACAGGATATTTTCTGCAAGGGATGACTGCCGGACTTCCTTTAAAGGAGTGTATGGAACAGGCGGCAAAGGCATCAGCAGTCTGCGTCTCAAGAGAAGGGGCAGCGATTGCGATTCCCATGCGGGCGGAAGTGGAAAATTTCAGACTTTAGGAAGACTACGCAAAATAATTTCAGCCAGCTTCTCCGGTGTTTCCGGGCAGCCGCGGTGAAGCCACTCACTGAGGACGGAGATGAAACCGGCTTTGAAAAAAGAAAAATGGTACCACATCTCCTCCTCGCTGATGGAACCGTAGCGTTCCTGCATATAAGGTCTGGCGGCGCTTTCCCATAATAAAGAGAAGCTTTCACCTGCTTCGGCGGTATAGCGCGTTAAGTAAATATCAAAGAAAGTATGATGTTCTTTGACATAGGCAATCATTTTTGCCATACTGTCCGGCATAAGAAAAAAATCAATGACACTGTCGGAGGTTTTCATCATTTCTCCAATCTCTGTCATCATTTCCAATCCCATTTTATAAATCAGGTCATGGATATCAAGATAGTGCAGATAGAAAGAAGAGCGGTTGATATGGGCAGCTTCACAGATGGCCTGTACGGTCACTTTATGGATATCTTTTTCCTGCGCTAAGGAAAGAAGGGTATTCTGGATTAGTTTTTCGGTATCCTGATACCGCTGGTTATTCTTTGTATTCATAGGAACTCCTTTAATTGAGCGTCGCTCAATTTATTAAAACAACACATGTATTTAAAATGATGGCTGACTTTATTCTTTTATCCCATTATAATAAATACAGATAAACAAAACAAGTGTTGTTCTAAAAGGAGCGTGGTTATCAAAATGTTATCGTCAAAATTATTTGATACACGGATTAAATCTGAGAAGGTGGAGAAAAAAGAAAAGTGGCTGGGGTATTTTTTCGGACCAATCAGCGTAATTTTGATGAACTCCATTCTGTCAAATTATCTGAATGTGTACTATACGGATGTGCTGGATATCAGCGGTATCTGGGGCGGTTTGTTCATCAGTGCTTTTCCGATTGTGGCAAAAACGCTGGATGTGCTGACATTCATTTATATGGGAATCATTGTGGACAGAACAAAATCCAGACAGGGGAAAGCGAGACCATGGATTCTGTTTTCTGCGCCCCTTTTGACAATCTGTATGATATTACTTTTTGTAGTGCCGGAAGGAAATGATAATCTGACAGCCATATGGATTTTTGTCAGCTATACTGTGTTTTATGCTGTAGCATATACAATGTACAGCACGGCGCATACGTTGATGGTTCCCCTCTCTACACACAATGAGGACGAAAGAAGTAAACTTTCATTAATTACTAATACGCCGAATATGGCTGCCGGTTCCCTGATTGCAATTTTATTTCCTTGTATTGTGGTGCCTTTAATCGGAGTCAACAGAAGACTGTGGGTAAGCGTTATGCTGGGAGTGGCGGTTGCAGCATTGCCCATGATTCTGTTAGAATATTTTTATACAAGAGAGCGGGTAACAGAAGAAAATGGCATGCAGGAAAAAGCGGAAAAGGAGAAAATTTCCTTGAAGGAGCAGTTTAAGTGCTGTTTAAAGAGCCGTAAGTGGGTCATCCTGATGATTTATCTGATTCTGATTCAGACTGTGAATGCGATGTTCAGCGCAGGAACTTTCTATTATTGCAACTGGGTGCTTGGAAGCTATAATGACGGATATACGCAGGCGCTTTTTTACGCACTGGGGCAGGCACCGTTAGGAATCGGAATTGTGTTGTGCCGCCCGGTTTGCAATAAGCTTGGTAAAGAGAAAGCGATGGCAGGGGGTTTTGTGCTGGCATTTTTAGGCGTTCTGATATGTTTGATTAATCCCGGAAATCTGGTATTAGTGTTGGCAGGGCAGGTAGTGAGGACGATAGGGTTGATTCCTTCCACCTTTATGATTTCGAGTATGCTTGGTGACGCTTTGGATGAGGTGGAGTGTGTAAGCGGGAAACGCTGTGACGGATTTTCTTCCTCTGTGATGAACTGTATTACGACTTTGATGGGAGGCATTGCTCTTTGTATCTTTAACTTTGGAATCTCGCAGCTGGGCTATCAGGCTCCGACTGAAACTTTGATTCCTGTACAAAATGCGGCAGTGCAGAATTTCATCATCTTTTGCGTAATCGGCGTACAGGCAGCGGCGTATCCGGTAATTGCACTGTTGCAGTTTACAGCGATGAAGAACACTGAAAAAAATAAATTGAAACATGTTTCGGTAAAGGAGGAAAATTATGTATAACAGTATCAGGCCGGGGAAAGAATGGAAAGATACAAATGGAAACCGCATACAGGCTCATGGTTTCACCGTATTTTATAATGAAAAAGAAAGCTTGTACTATTGGTATGGTGAGAACAAGGAGCATACGGACGGCAGAGGCACAATCTGGCATTGGGGCGTTAGATTGTATACTTCTCCGGACTTGTATAACTGGACAGATAAGGGGCTGATCATCCCACCTCATGAAAAGGATTTAAAAAGTCCGTTGCATCCTACCTATTGCGTAGACAGACCCCACATTATCTATTGTGCTAAGACAAAGAAGTATGTGGCGTGGCTGAAGATTATGGCGGATGAGGTCAGCCAGTTTTTCAGCGTCATGACCGCGGACAGATTTGAGGGTCCCTATACTTTTGTACACAAGGTTTATAAACCCCTGAAGATGGACAGCGGAGATTTCTGTCTCCATGTGGATGAGCAGACGAAGAAAGCCTATATTTGGTTTGAACGTCCCCACTTCCAGATGATTTGCGCTACACTCACAGAGAATTATACGGAAGTGACCGAGGAATATTCCGTTCATTATGACAGACTGCTTCCGCCCCTGACAAGGGAAGCGCCTGCTTATTTTGAACGGAAGGGGAAAAAATATCTGTTCACGTCAGGAACCTCTGGCTTTTTTCCAAATCCCAGCCGTGTATGTACTTTTACGGATTATCACGGGGAGTATACGGATTTAGGGAATCCCTGTATCGGTGACAAGAGCAATACCACCTTTAATGCTCAGATTACCAGCGTCTTACAGATTCCTGGCACGGAGCGGTATATTGCCTGTGCCGACAGGTGGAATCCTCAGTGGTGGGTGAAGTTCATGGCGAAGCAGATTATCTCCGGTATGGAGCGGTATTTTAAGGATTACCAGCCGGATACTTCACCGAAAGAGGTACACGATCTACCTGGTGTGGAGGTAAGGCACAAGGAAAATACCTCCATAGCCCGCTACGTATGGCTTCCTATTGAATGGGAAGGGGATAAGCCTGTGATCAGGTGGAGTGATGAGTGGACATTATAAAATGATTTGTATTGGAGAACATGAAAGATGGGAAAATTTGGATGGGCATACATAGGGTGCGGAGGTATCGCTGTATCTACCGCAAAAGAACTGATAAAAGGAAATGAGAACGAAATTGTTGCTATATGGAATAGGACGGAGAGCAAGGCAAAGGACTTTGCCGCCAAATTTGGCGGCAAGGTTTATGCAACGCCGGAGGAGGCAATTAATGCGCCGGGCGTCGAAGGGGTTTATATTGCGCTTACTGCTGATAAACATGCGGAGTTTATGAAACTCTGTATCAAAAACCTTAAGCCCGTCTTATGTGAGAAACCCTTCACAGTAAACCGTGCCGAGGCGGATGAGATTTTTGCGCTCGCTAAGCAGGAGGGAGTGTATGTTTCCGAGGCAATGTGGACATGGCATAATCAGACGGCGCATAAGGTAAAAGAGTGGATTGATGCCGGAGAAATTGGCGAAATCAGGGAAGTTAAGGCAGCCTATGCATGGCCAATGCTTAAGTTTAGCAAGAATCCGCGACTGACCACAAACGAGATGATCGGCGGTGCCCTGATGGATATCGGCATCTATCCTGTGACCTATGCCTACAGGCTTTTCGGTATGCCTGAAAGGATTGTCTGTGCCGGTCGCACGAAGGGAGATGTGGATCTTGCAGAATATATCCAGATGATGTATTCAGGCTTCACCGCCGAGATACGGGTTGCGTTTGATGAAAAGGGGGGAGAATACTTTGATATCGTGGGAACAAAAGGCATGATTCATGTCCCGATGTTTCATATGGCAAAGAGTGCAATATTAAAGAATGGGAAAACAGTGAAATATGAGAAAAAGGCGCTTCTCTATGACACAGAATTTTCCAATGTTGCCGGTGAAATACGTGCCGGGCTGACTGAGGGCAGGATGATACCGATGCAGCATACACTTGAGGTCATGGCACTTCTTGATGACTGCCGCAGACAGATGGGCGTAAGATATCCGCAGGAGCAAAGCTTTGAGTCGGGGCAGCTCGCAGAAGCTAAGTGCAAGGCCGTAAGCCATGTGGGCTTTAATGTTCGTGATATTGAGAAATCCTTGCGTTTCTACTGTGATATTCTTGGCTGTAAGGAGAAATTTACACTGACTTATGGCGATATGGCGGATGATATTGAGAAGGAAAACAATGCGCTTGGCAAAAAAATTCCATTTTATGCATCCGTCTTCCGCAAACAGGCAGACCGTAAGTGGTCGGTATATGTTCAATTACCCGGCTGTGAAAGCTTTATTGAGCTTTTTGACCAGATGGGTGTCAAGAAGCGCAAGTCGGCAACACAAATGGATATGGGATTCACCCATTTTTCCCTTGAAGTAAATGACATTTATGCATTTCGGCAAAACATCATAGATTGCAGTGGCAGGGAATATCTTGATACGGATATCAAGCGTGGGCTTGATAACACCCTGCAGATGTGGATGCACGATCCGGATGGCAATCTTTTTGAGGTGATGGAGTACACTCCGGAGAGTTATCAGGTCGTGGGAAGATAAAACAGAAACAACCCTTTTGGGGATTTGAGTGTTGTAAGGGAAGGTAGCAATGATACAAAGAGAAGTTATGGAATTTATTCTGGAACGGATTCACCGGGCATGGCAGATACAGGGATGTGTCTGCTCCGGTGACGGTGCTGTTCTGGCAATGCGTGTAAATGATGATGAACATGTTGTGCAGGTACCGCCGGATGCCGGACTGATAAAAGAATTATATGAAAAATGTCAAGCGTGTAGTCTGCCCGTTGTTTCTATGGAGGAGGACATGGTTTACTACATGGCCTTTTTGGATGAAGAGCAACGGATGTATTTGATTGGACCGATTGCTACGGAGAAGCTGACATTTTTCCAATATCATATGTATCGCAGGCGGCATGGTATCATGGAACAAAACTACCGGATTCCATATCTGCCCCCGACGCGTGCGCTCTCATGCCTGTCAATGGTCTACTATATGGTGACAGGGCGTACGGTTTCGGAAAAAGAATTGATGCAGGAAAATAAAGAGTTAGAGGGAATCCCGGATATCGAACACAGCTTTTACCAGCTTCAGCAGGATTCGGAGGAGAACCGCAGATTTTCCTATCGGAATGAGAAGGAGTGGCTGGCGCGGATTGAAAACGGGACATTACAGAAAAAGCAGGTTCAGATTGATGCGGAAAATATGAAAAAACTGGAACGCGTGGGCAGACTGGCACGGAATAATTCATTCAAGCAATATGAGTATATGGCAATCTCACAAATCTGTCTGGCTTCCCGTGCAGCCATGCGGGGCGGCATGAATACCTTTGATGCCTATACGCTGAGCGATATGTATTATCAAAAAGTTTCGGAATGTACGGATGTGATGGAGCTTCTGAAAATCTGCTTGATGGTGGAGCAGGATTTCAGCGAGCAGGTACGGCTGGCAAAAGAGCGGGATAAAAAGGATAATTATATAGAACAGTGCAAGGACTATATTGCAAGACACCGTACAACGAAATTCAGCATCGGTCAGATGGCGGAAGAACTGGGACTCAGCCGTTCGTACCTTTCACGGCACTTCTCGGAACAGATGGGTATTACGCTTCAGGATTATGCACTGCAGTCGCGTTTAGAGGCAGCGGCGAATATGCTGCGCTTTTCGGAAGAACAGATAGGCACGATAGCCGAATATTTGTGTTTTCCGTCGCAAAGCTATTTTACGGAGCGTTTTCGGAAACAATATGGAATGACACCGGGAGAGTACAGAAAAGAAAACCAGATAGTTGATTTCCGGGGAACAAAAATTTAGTAACACAAACAATAAAAAGGTTACATAAACGATAAAAGATATAAGGGAGTCTCCTTTAGAATAGTATTATCAAATATTATTCCAAAGGAGGCTCCGTTTATGTTAAGACAGTCATTTAATGAAGACTGGTTATTTTATAAAGCGGGAAAAGAAGACAGACGGAAAGTGACACTTCCTCATGATGCCATGTTGGAAGAAATGCGTACCGCAGATGCACCAAGCGGCAGCGCGGGCGCCTATTTTCATGGAGATGTTTACACTTATGAAAAAGAATTTGAAGCGCCGAAAGAATGGGAGAATCGGCATATTCTTTTTCAGTTTGAGGGTGTATACAGAAATGCCAAAGTATTCTTAAACGAAAAAGAAGCGGGTGGCGCAGCCTATGGGTACATACCGTTTTTCATCTGTGCGGACGGTCTGTTACAGTATGGCGGCAAAAATACAATCCGGGTAGTGGCGGATGCCAGCCGTCAGCCGGACAGCAGGTGGTATTCTGGCGGCGGCATCTACCGCCCGGTATGGCTCTGGGCGGGAGCAAAGGAGTCCATTGAACCGGAAGGTATCCGTATCTCGACACTTTCTTATGAGCAGGCACGTATTCTTGTAGAAGTAAGGCATAACGGTGATGATGTCGGGGTAGAGATACTGGATAAGGATGGAAAAACAGCGGCATCGGGTACAGGGCAGAGACTGGAAATGGAAATCCCGAACGCCGCTTTGTGGAGTGAGGATACGCCTAATCTCTATACCTGTCGCGTGCGGCTTTCTAAAGACGGGACAGTTACGGATACGGCAGAAACAACATTCGGAATCCGGAAAGTTGAGTGGAGCAGCAAGGGACTTACAATTAATGGGAAAAGTACACTTCTTCGGGGAGGCTGCATACACCATGGTAACGGTATTCTTGGTGCAGCGACATATGCGGAGAGTGAGGAGCGCAGAGTACGCATTTTAAAAGAAGCGGGATTTAATGCGCTGCGCATTTCCCATAATCCGGCGTCGGAGGCATTGCTGGAAGCATGTGATCGCTATGGAATGTATGTGATGGATGAGACATGGGATATGTGGTTTCATCATAAGAGCAAATTTGATTATGCCTCTGATTGGCGCAAAAATTATAAATATGATTTGCAGGCTCTGGTTGCAAGGGATTTCAACCATCCGAGCGTGATCATGTATTCTATTGGCAATGAAGTATCGGAACCGGCAAAAGAAGAAGGTCTTGCGGTTATTAAGGAGATGGTAGAATATCTTCACGGAGAAGACCCGAACCGTGCAGTTACCGGTGGTTTTAACCTGATGATTATAGCTTCGGCGAAAAAAGGCAAGGGCGTCTACGACGAAGAGGGCGGACGGAAAGATGATAAGGATAAGGCAATGAGCGGAATGAACAGTACGATGTTCAATATGGTCACTAACATGGTGGGCACCGGAATGAACCGCTCCGCAAATTCCAAGAAAGCAGATCTGGCAACGTCGCCTGCATTGGATTTGCTGGATATTGCCGGTTACAATTACGGTTCGGGACGTTACCCGTTGGAAGCAAAGGCACATCCGCAGAGAGTCATTGTGGGAAGCGAAACATTTCCGCAGGATATTGCGAAAAACTGGAAGATGGTGAAAGAGTATCCTTATCTGATCGGTGATTTCATGTGGACGGCATGGGATTATCTCGGGGAGGCAGGATTAGGTGCATGGGCGTATACGCCGGACGGAAAAGGTTTCAATAAACCCTATCCGTGGCTGCTTGCAGACTGCGGAGCGCTGGATATACTCGGCAATCCTAATGGGGAACTGTATCTTGCACAGGCAGCGTGGGGAATGCTGGAT
>CAMWMM010000106.1 GCA_947175285.1 uncultured Lachnospiraceae bacterium | reverse complement strand
CAGCGATGCCTGAACTGGAGGAATATCTTCAGACATGGAATCTTGCGATGTTAGAAAGTCCTTTCCGCCCGCAATTTGAAGCGGAATACGGTACATTGATGTTTTTGAATACGGAAATAGAATTAAAAACATTTTCTCCTGATATCATTCAGGAGTTGCAGAAAGAAAATGATTTAAATCAGGCATACAGCAAACTTCTGGCTTCTGCGCAGATTTCATTTGAAGACGGGGTATATACTCTTTCTCAGATGACGCCTTTTAAGACGGATAAGGATGATGTGCGCCGTCTTGCCGCATGGAAAGCGGAGGGCGCATGGTATAAGGAGAATCAGAAAGAACTCGACAGAATGTATGACGAGCTTGTGCATCTGCGTGATGCGATGGGGCGTAAGCTCGGCTATGACGGCTATACACAGCTTGGCTATTACCGGATGCAGCGGAATTGTTATACGAAAGAAGATGTGGAAAAGTTCCGTGCTGCAGTAGTGAAATATCTCGTACCGGTGGCAAGTGAAATCTATAAAGAGCAGGCGAAGCGGTTAGGAAAAGAGTATCCGATGAGTTTTGCGGATAATGCGCTGACTTTCCGCTCCGGTAATGCAAGACCTGCCGGAACGCCGGATGATATTTTAGCGCAGGGAAAGAAGTTCTATGATGAGTTAAGCCCGGAAACAAGTGAATTTTTCCGTATGATGTTAGATGGGGAGTTACTGGATGTTCTCTCTACGGAAGGTAAGGCAGGCGGCGGATACTGTACGAGTATCCCGGATTATGAGGTGCCTTTCATTTTTGCAAACTTTAATGGGACACAGCATGACGTAGAGGTTGTTACACATGAGGCAGGGCATGCTTTTGCAGCATGGATGAACCGTAACCGTGTACCGTTATCCAGTGTTTGGCCGTCATTGGAGGCATGCGAAGTTCACTCCATGTCGATGGAGTTCTTTGCATGGAACTGGGCGGAAGGCTTTTTCGGGGAGGATACCCGTAAATTTTATTATGCCCACCTGTCCGGCGCGCTGACATTTATCCCTTACGGCACGATGGTGGATCATTTCCAGCATAAAGTATATGAACAACCGGACATGACTCCGGCAATGCGCCATGCGGTCTGGAAAGAACTGCTTGGCATTTATATGCCTTGGATGCGTTTGGACGGAGAGATACCTTTCTATGCCGAAGGAGAGGGCTGGCAGAGGCAGCATCATATTTATGAAAGCCCATTCTACTATATAGATTATTGTCTGGCACAGACGGTAGCGCTGCAATTTTGGGCAAGAATACAAAAAGACCCGAAAGCAGCATGGGAAAATTATATGGCATATACGAAACAGGGCGGCAGCGCCGTATTTACGGAACTTTTGAAAAATGCCGGTTTGGATAATCCGTTCGAGGAAAAATGTCTGAAAGAAGTCTGCGCTGCGGCACGTCAGTGGCTGGAAGCGTATGATTTAAAAGGACTGGCATAAAGTATGAAAACGATTTTTGTTGTAGATGATGATGTTTATATCGGCGATATGCTTCAGGAAGTACTGCAGCAGGAGGGGTATTGCGTACTCCGCGCCTATTCCGGCTCGGAAGCGCTGTTACGATTATCCACTGACAGGCCTGACCTGATTTTGCTGGATTTAATGCTGCCGGGGTTGAACGGAGAGGATATTCTTCCTGCGATAAAGGACATTCCGGTTATTGTAGTAAGCGCAAAAGCTGACGTCGATGATAAGGTATCGCTGCTTTTAGGCGGTGCGGTGGATTATGTGACAAAACCGTTTGACTGTAAGGAACTGCTTGCAAGAATCGAAGTGCAGCTTAGAAAGGGTTTTACGGCTGCGGCAGGAAATGTGGATGACGCTGTGCTGCAATTTGACAATATGATTATGGATGTCAATGCTCACAGCGTTTGTATAGATGATAAAAACGTGAAGCTTACAAGAACTGAATATGCTATTTTAAAACTGTTGATGCAAAATCCTACGCAGGTCATTCCGAAATCAACGATATTGGAACGAATCAGTGAAGATACCCCGGACTGCATGGAAAATTCTTTGAAAGTCCATATAAGTAATCTCAGGAAAAAACTGAGAGAGGCCGGAGGCAGAGACTATATAGAATCTGTCTGGGGAATCGGATTCAAAATGTATTCTTTATAAATTCTTAACCTTTTTCTTAACCGCTTTCTTAACCTTTATTCCATAAGATAACAGTGTGAAAAATAAATTAAATTTGTCATACTGGACAAGAATGGAGGATGTTATGGAATATGTTCTTACAACACACGCGTTATGTAAAAACTATCAGCATTTTAAAGCACTGAACGGACTTTCCATGAATGTTCCGAAAGGAGCCATTTATGGCTTTGTCGGGCAAAACGGAGCCGGGAAAACAACGTTAATACGGTTGATTTGCGGCTTACAAACCCCTTCGTCAGGCGATTATGCAATATACGGCATAAACGGCACGGCAAAGGAAATTGTAAAAGCACGAAGAAGAATGGGAGCTATCATAGAAACGCCCTCGCTTTATCAGGATATGAGCGCAGAAGAAAATCTGAAAATGCAGTACCGTATTCTGGGACTGCCCTCTTTTTCGGGAATACCGGAACTTCTTAAACTGGTCGGACTGGGAGATACCGGCAGGAAGAAAGTAAAGAACTTCTCACTTGGAATGCGCCAGAGGCTCGGAATTGCAGTCGCACTTGCCGGGGATCCGGATTTTTTAGTATTGGATGAACCTGTAAACGGACTGGATCCGCAGGGAATCATCGAGATACGGGAATTAATTTTACGGCTGAATAAGGAGCGGCAGATAACTGTTCTGATTTCCAGTCATATTCTGGATGAGCTTTCCCGTCTTGCCACACATTATGGTTTTATTGATAAAGGACGTATTGTAAAAGAAATCAGTGCAAAGGAACTGGAGAATTCCTGCAGAAAGTGTGTGCGGTTAGAGGTGTCTGACTGCAAGGCGCTTGCCCGTGTCTTCGATAACATGCAGATAGAATATACGATTCTTTCTGATACCGGAGCTGATGTATATACCAAAATCAATCCGACAGAACTTATCCTTGCGTTGAAAGAGGCAGGGTGTGACGTACTTTCTATCCGGGAGAGGGAGGAGAGTCTGGAAAGTTATTATATTAATTTGATGGGAGGGAATGGCAATGAGTAAACTGCTTTATGCGAACTGGACAAAAGTGATAAAAAGTAAAGTGTTTTGGATAGCGGAGATTTTTTTAATCGGCTATAGTATTTTTGTATATTTTATGGGTTTTATTAATAAGAAGCGTATGATGATAATTCCTGATTCTGACTGGACAATCTACTTTTTTAACGAAATGCTTTTTATTCATGTGATAACAGCAATTTTTACCGCATTTTTTATTGGTGTGGAATACAGTGACGGCACTATCAGGAATAAGTTTGTTATAGGACATACAAGAAAATCCGTATATCTGTCCAACTTTATCACATGCTGTAGCGTAGGACTTATACAATTTGTAACTTATTCAGTAATATCTGTTATATCCGGATATCTCCTGATTGGAAGCAATTCTTTTACGGCAATGACGCAGCTTTTATGGAGAATTTTTTACAGCATACTTATTATTATGGCTTATTCTGCGCTTTTTTCTCTCGTTGCCATGTTGGATAGCAATAAAACGCGGGCTGTTGTAGTCGGATTAGTGTTGGTATTTGTATATATCATGCTGATGACACAGATATGGTCAGATTTATCGGAGCCGGAACGGACAAACAGGGCAGTGATGTCGGAAACAGGAGAACTGAAGATAGAGGAGGATATTCCCAACAGTAAATATGTCAGCGGAACAAAAAGAGTTGTTTATGAGTGGATTGATGCGTTCCTGCCGATGGATCAGGCGATGTATGTCATAGATCCAAATGCCTCTTTTTCCATGAAGGCGCCGCTTTGTCTGTTAAGTGAGACGATATTGTTTGTTGGTTTTGGAATGTATGTTTTTCAAAGAAAAGATTTGAAGTAAAAGACTGGGGGTATTTGTATGGAAATTTGGCTGTGGGTAATTATCGTGATTCTCGTTGCTGTTATTTTGACTCTATGTATCAAATTATATGTTATACGAAAAACAGCAGAAGAAATTTGGAAAGAATTAGCAGAGAAACTTGCAGTCGAAACAAATACCCTCATTACGATATCTTCCCGTGATAAATATATGTGCGCTCTGGCTGAAAATCTTAATAAAGAGCTTCGTGTCCTGAACAGGAAGCGGCACTATTTCGAACAAGGGGATTTGAGGCTGAAAGAGACAGTCATGAATATTTCCCATGATATCAGAACACCTCTTACCGCACTGAATGGCTATCTGGAACTGCTAAGGAAACTGATTCGGGAGATGCCGGAAGAGAGCGGGAATCTGAAAGAGAAAACTGAAACGGCAGAGAGTTATCTGGATATTATGGAAAACCGTACCGGAGTTTTAACACAATTGACCGGTGAACTTTTTCATTATTCGATTGCGGTATCAGAGGAACAGGAGCTTTCTTATGAAGATGTGATGTTAAATCACGTATTGGAGGAAAGTATCTCTGCGTACTATGCAGCATTGATTAATGCAAAGATTACACCTGTTATAAATATGCCAGACAAAAAGGTTAAATGTAGATTAAATAAAGACGCGCTAACCCGGATTTTCGGGAATATCCTTGGAAATGCAATAAAATACAGCAACGGTGATTTGCAGATTAGCTTATCGGAGGAAGGAGAGATTTTATTTTCCAATCATGCTTCTGCTTTGGATGAGGTACAGGTAAGAAAATTATTTGACCGCTTCTACACGGTAGATACGGCGGCAAAATCTACCGGCATAGGGCTTTCGATTGCCAGAATGCTTACGGAACAAATGGGGGGAACGATTGCTGCGGATTATCAGGACGGGACACTTAGTATCAGACTCTTGTTTTCGCAAAATACTTGCATCTTGTAGGCTTGTTAACTTATAATTAATTATAGGATAATCTGAAGGGGCGAAGTATTATGGAGAAGATACAAAAAAGAACGTTTAACAGAGCAGCCAGGTTTCTTGTATTTATGCTTGCAGCGGCGCTTCTGGTGTTCGGGGGGAACGTTAGGACGGTACGGGGGGCGGAAAAACGCACGGTTCGGGTCGGTTTTTTCCCTATGGAAGGTTACAATGAGACCAGAGAGGACGGCAGCCGCACGGGCATGGATGTGGAGTATCTGGAGGCGCTGTGTGACTATGTCAATTGGAATATTGAGTATGTGGAATGTGAGAGCTGGGATGATGCCCTGACGATGCTTGCGGAAAAGCAGATAGATTTGGTGGGGTCTGCGCAGTATTCTAAAGAGCGGGCGGAGTTGTATCAATATGCAAACTTGGCCAGCGGATATACGTTTGGTGTGATTGCGGTAAATGGCAGCAGCGGATTGGCTTATGAAGATTTTGATGCTATGAAAGATGCTTCATTTGGCGTTGTGAGCAGTTATATACGAAAAAGCGAGTTTTACGAATATATGGCTGCTCATAGTATTCTTTTTCCAAAAGTAAAGGAGTATGAGAGTACGGCAGCTTTGCAGGCAGCGCTGGATGCGGGGGAAATCGATGCCTTTGTACATTCCCTGACAGAGGTAAGAGAAGGGCAGCGTGTGGTCGGCAGATTCGCTCCTATGCCTTTTTACTACATAACCTATCGGGGTAACAATGAACTGATGAGAGAGCTCAACCAGGGAATAGCGGATGTGAAGATGAACCGGCCGGGGCTGGAAAATGAGCTGATGGTAAAGTATTATGACAACAGACTGGATCAGACGATTCTGTTGACAAATAGTGAGAAGCAGTATATTGCGGAAAAAGGGACGTTGACCGTAGGATATTTAGATGGTTACTATCCGTTTTCCTACGAAAATGACGGAGTCTATATGGGGCTTTCTAAGCAAATGCTTGAGGAGGTGTCCGTAAGCACAGGTATTCTCTTTAACTATGTGAAAATGGAAAGTATGGAGGAGGCTAAGAAGGCCTTAAAAAACGGCAGTATCGATATTTTAAGCTACTGTGGTGAGACGGTTCAGCGCATGCAGTCAGACGGATTGGCATCTACAAAAGAGTATGCTCAGGTGCCTCAAGTCATTATTATGAGAAGGAATGACAAATCTGATTCGATAAATGTCCTGGCTGTGGATGAAGGCAACGCTTCAGGGGCTGCAGTGCAGAATTTTATCGATGAGAATACGCGTCTTTTGCTCTATGCCACACAGCTTGAAGGCTTGAATGCCGTGAAGAGCGGTGAGGCGGATGCTGCCATATGCGATGGGTATCTGGCGGAGTATTTGCTCGGTTCGGGGCTTCGTTTCAACAGAATGGAGATTCACAGTGTGCTGAGTGATGTTCACAGCATTTGTATGCTTGTGGCAGATAATGAAGATTCTCCTCTTCTCGGCATTTTAAATAAGGAGCTGCTTGAGGTCAGCGACAAGATGGTCAATGACTATATGCTTCAGGACAATTTCTATTCCAAGATGAGTATGGCGAACTTTATCAGCGACCATAGTATTCCGATTATCCTTGTTCTGTCGTGTTGCGCAGTGGCAGTCATTTTGGTACTGTTCTTTCTGCTGCGGAACAGCATACGGGTTCAGAAGCTGATGTACAAGGATACGGAATTTAATATTTGGAACCTTCATTATTTGCGGTATCGGGCGACGCAGAAGCTGGCAGCGGACAAAAACAGTAATTATGCCGTAGCCTATACGGATATCGGTCAATTTAAGAGTTATAATGCGTTGTATGGCTGGGATGCGGGGCAGCGTATACTTGCATTAGTCATTGAGATGCTTTCCGGGGAAATAGATGATAAGAACGAACTCTGCGCCAGAAGCTATGGAAGCCATTTTGTACTTTTTATGAAGTATGAAAATGTGGAAGCTCTGCGAAGCCGTCTGATGAACATTGCAGACAAAATATCTTCACGGATCTATGAGAAGGCAGATGCCCATATGTCACTGGCTATAGGTGTAGGTTGTCTGGAGAATGGGGACGACGATTTACAGCGTGCTTTGTCTGAGGGTATACAGTTGGTTGATTCTTTAAAGAGCAGCTACAGCAACGCAGTACAGATTTATGATGAAAAGCTGCGGGATCAGTTGAGAGAGACACATGAACGGGAAAAGCTTTTGGAGTCTGTCGATATCAATAAGGATTTTGTGGCTTATTATCAGGCAAAGGTAGATATTCGCAATGAGAATATCGTGGGTGCTGAAGCGCTGATACGTTTTAAGGATCCTACAGCGGACGGAGCAATTCGTACGCCTTGGTTCTTTGTACCCTATTATGAGCGTACCGGCAGGATTAAGGAGGTTGATTTCTTTGTGATGGAAAGCGTGTGTAAAATGCTGCGCCGGCGTATTGATGCGGGCAGGAATGTTGTGCCTGTGTCCTGCAATTTCTCCAGAATGCATTTTACGGAGGATGGTTTTCCGGAAAGATTTAAGTCTATTATTGATAAATACCGAATTCCCAAAGAATTGATTGAGGTGGAGATTACTGAGACACTTGTGGTAGAGGATGTGCAGCGGCAGAAGGTCAAGGAGATTGTAGATGCCTTGCGGAAAGAGGGTGTGCATCTCTCTATAGATGATTTCGGCTCGGGGTATTCTTCTCTGGGAGTATTTGAACAGATACCGGCCTCCGTTATTAAGCTGGATCGTTCTTTCCTGCTCAATAACGAAAATCGTACCAGACAGGTGCAGATTATGAAAAATATCGTAAATCTTGCCAAAGATCTGAACGCCCAAGTGGTCTGTGAGGGCGTGGAGACAGAGGAAGATACGGAACTTATGATGGAGATTGGCGCATATGTGGCGCAGGGATACCGCTATTGTAAGCCGGTACCGGAAGATGTGTTTGAGAAGATGTTAGAGGAGAATGGATCCTCGGATAGGTGACATGGATTCCTTTGGATGTTGTCAGAGAAGTGGAAAGAAAAGCAAATGAAAATAAGACCAAAGAAGCTAATTAAAATTACATGCGTTATAGTAATGCTGTTCTTTTTGTGTCTGTTAGTCGGAAAGCGTATTTGGGAGCAGACGCATGGAAGAGTGTATTATGGAGAAAGAAAAACGTGTAAGTATTGGACTGACTGTCTGTTTTCTAAAACGGAAAGTCAGGATTACGCTTATGCCTTTGTATGGGTGGACGATAGGAAAGCAGACTTTACTTGGGAGTTTTACGATGATAAGGACTCTCTTGTAGAGGATTTTTTAGAGAAAAAAGAGGATATGCTGCAAAAAGAAAAGAGCGGTACGGCATGGAGCTTTCTGAAGCTGCGCCTTGATGAAGATATTTACGGATTAGATGTCTATGAATATCTGGAGCAGAATTTGTCAGAAGAGGGGTATGAATACAGAGGCGTGACATTTCCCAGCGAAGAAAAGCGAGAAATACCTGATAATGAAAGTCCATACCATATTGATCAGATTCAAATTGAAGAACATATGGAAGAAGAGTCTTTTGACATATGGCAAAAGCGGGAAGTTATTATTTATGATGGGTATTTGTATTTTCTGGCATGTGAGGATGCCGATGAGGAAAACAAAGATACGGTGACTGAGCAGTTTTGGCAGTTTAAGTATAATGAATGTTTTGCCGATAATCGTTATGGGGTGGCTTATATTCTGGATGAGGATCAGTTGTACTGGCTGAAATATACGCAGAGAGAGAGCAGATTTGAGAATCCTGAGTGTATGTTTATTGAGGAAAGAGCAAGTCTTATAGACGTATACTCCGAATGGCATGGTTATTTTGGTTTGATAAAAGAAGCGGAGTATCGGGTTCAACTCGCGCCCACACTGCCGGAAATGACGATTCATTTTCAATATGCAAAAGAGGTGGGAGACGGTGGTTATAAATACTGGCTGGAAGACAGGGATTGGAATGCCGGAACGTATCAGATGGAGGTGCGTTCAGCGGAAGATGGCAGGCTGATTCAGGAAGAAAACATATCGTTATGCGTATGGAAGACGGACACGATAAGTTTTGAGGATATAGATGGAGACGGATATCTGGATGCAAAAGTTGTTTTTCCTGAATATAGCGGCAGTAGGGATAATGACAATCCGGCGGTTTATAATGAAGCTTATCTTTTGTGGAATCCGGAAACGGAAGAATTTAGATTTATGAGACGGGATATCTTTCTGGTCAGACAGGCGGAAAACAGCATCAATCAGGACAAGGAAGAGACAGATACGGAGCCGCAGGAGATACCGTATGCAGTGTCCTTTATTGTAGAGGAAGGCGATTCTCTGTGGAAAATTTCGGAAGAACATTACGGAGACGGCAGACAATGGCAGGAAATTTATGAATATAATCAAGATGCGATAGGAGAGAATCCTTCTTTGATTCTGCCGGGAATGGAACTTGAAATGCCCTGATATTAACTTATTATATAACAGCAAGTGAAGAGTCAGTATATAGTCTCCACTCCGCTCAGCTTGTTATCAATTACTTGAAAACGCCAGATGGAATGCCCGGGCAGGCGGTGTTCCGTTAGGAAAAAGGCGTCGTCAAAGTGTGTAATATAATATGGCGTTCCGCCGCCGATGAAGTTTGTATAGATATCTTCGTATTTGCCCTTTTTAAGGTTTGAAAGCTTTTTTGTGCGGATGATAGTGGCATTGTCCTGATTTCCGGCAATATCGGTGGAAATCGTCAGATAGAAATAGTCCTGAATTTTGGTAAGTTGAATCATGCCGGCAATCGTATCGGGAACAGGGTAGGCATCCAGAATTTCAAAAGTATTTAAATCCGCGCGGATGATACTGGAATTTCCCGATACAAAATAGATATCGCCATCCAGAATGGTAAAGGAACGGACGTAGACATCAGAGAGCGCCTCTATTTTACGGATTTCGGTTAGATACATCCGGGTATCATCAGCATTGCGGCGGAAAAGATACATTTCTCCGCTCATGGAGCTCCAGGCATAGAAGGTATCCGTATTTTCATCATAAATAATATAGTGTGGTCTGTTCCCGATTTCAGAAAAAGTCTGTGTATGCAGGAATCTGCCGTCTTTTTTTTCAAATATCAGGATTTTGTTATTTTCCGTATCATCAATCAAATAGACGCTGCCGTCACTGGCAAGCGTATGCCCCATATTGATTTCATCTGTCATGACATGCCATTCATTGAGCGGGTCGCTTAGATTCTCATGATAAATGACCTGATTATGATAGCAGTCCACGATAAAATAAGTGTAATCTATTTTGGTAATATAAGTTGGAACGCTCAAATCGGAATAGGGTTTTGTAGGAACTTCCTCCTGCAAATTGACAGCGATGGTATCTTCGTCCGTAAGTTCAGAGGCTGAAATATATCCGGTAACAGGTGTTTTTTGCGAATCGGATGTATAGCTGGCTGTGGGGATATCGGCAGCGTCACCTGTTTTTTTATAAAAACGAATACTGAGAAACAGAATGAGAGCGACAGCTAATATAAGAAATACAGCAGATAATATGATATAGGATAAGCGTATTTTCTTCTTCATGAGAGTCTCCTGTTGGTTATTATATGATAGGAATATCATAACATTTTTTGAGGGAATGTGCTATAATAACCTCAGACTTGGCAGTCTGAGCTACAAGAATTACTTCGTAATTCTTGGTGGAAGGTTGCGCAGCAGGCATTTGTTTTTCTTGCGAGTGAGAAGGCAAAACGCAAGCCTGACGGCTAGCGTTACTCAGACTTGGCAGTCAGAGGTTATTCTCGGGAGGAGAGCGATGAGTTTAGAAAGCACGAATGATAAAGACCCAAAATATAACATGACGTTCTGCATCCTGTCGGGGATTGCGATTGTGATGATTGTAGCGGGGCATGTGGGATATAATGTTTTGACGGTAGGGGAGCTGTTTCCTTATTACTCGTTTCACGTACCGCTGTTTTTGTTTATTTCCGGCTATTTTTATCGGGAAGAGGAAGAAACGGCGCCGCTTGCTTACTGTCTGAAAAAAATAAAACGGCTTCTTGTGCCCTATTTTATCTGGAATCTCATCTATGGTATTCTGGCATGGCTGCTTCGCTTAAATGGATTTATGATGGGGGAGGACATCAGTTTACAAACGCTTTTTCTGTCGCCTTTTTTGCATGGTTATCAATTCATTTACAACTATGCGGCATGGTTTGTGCCTGTTTTGTTTGTGATAGAAATCATGAACTTGGTGATGCGGCTTCTCCTAAAGAAGCTTCATTTATGCTATGAAAATTTGATACTTGCCGGTTCACTTATAGTCGGCATGGCAGTTGTATGGCTTGCGATTGGCGGGCATGTGTGGGGGCTTTATAAGGCGCCGGGCAGAATTTTGTTTTTATATCCGTGCTTTCAGATGGGTCAGTTTTACCGCCGGAAACTGGAAAAGCACGATACGCTTGGCAATCTGCCCTATTTTGCTGTTGTTATCGGATTGCAGCTTATTTTGACATTCGCCTGCAACGGACTTGCCTATAGCAGCGTATGGTGTACGAGTTTTGCCAACGGACCGCTCATTCCATATGTGACAACTGTGTCAGGTATTGCATTCTGGCTGCGTGTTGCTAAAATCCTGACACCGCTTTCCTATAAAAGCAAAGGAATTACGTATCTTGGCAGGAACACATATGCAGTTATGATGCATCACGTGATGGCGTTTATGCTCATTAAGATGGTGATTGCGGCACTTGCGGCGCATACGGCATGGTTTGCAGATTTTGATATGGAACTTTACAGGAGCAATATTGACTACTATTATATGATAAAGGGTGCGGAACAGTTTAAG
>CAMWMM010000105.1 GCA_947175285.1 uncultured Lachnospiraceae bacterium | reverse complement strand
TTATTATAATTGATTACCGACAACAATTCAAGAATTATTTACCGACAACAAATATATATCAGACTGGATATATACCGATTATCCGAACTTCTTGAATTTCGATTTCCGCAATTCATGAATTTCGGTTTTCGCAATTCAAGAGTTTCGATTTTCGCAATTCAAGAGTTTCGATTTTCGCAATCTAATAATACTGATATTATTTAGACTGATTATAGTCATACTTATCAATCAATCATATCCTTTCCCTTCCTTTCCTTCCCCTCCCTAGTCGGTATCGCTGACAAAGTTCTTGACATAAATGATATTCGGTTTCCCCATTCCCTGCCTTACGCTCTCGATAAGCCCTATGCCTTTTGCACTGTCAAGCTCCGCAAGCAGTCTGACCGCTTTGCCGCTTGCACAATGGAAACGCTTCTGTATCTCGTCAATCGTGAAGTAGAGGTATATGCGCCCCTGTCCGTCAATCCAACCGTTTTTCAGTGACAGTTCCATGCGGTCTATCAGCATACCGTAGAGCAGTTTTGCGTCTGTGGAGAGTGCTTTAAAGCGGCTGTCCGTAAACAACAGCTTCGGTATGCGGTAAAAAGCGTATTGCCCGCCCTGTTTCCCGTAAAAGTAATCAAACGGCATTTCCCTTTTTCTCCTTTCCCTGTTTGAATAGCGTTTTCTTTCCCCCTGTCTGCCCTGTCAAAGAAGAATACCCTTTCATGGTTCGGTTTTCCGTTTCCCCTGTCTGAACAGCAGATTTTGAGATTAAAACGCCCATATCTGCACTGTCTTATTCCTTACCTTGTAAACGTCTTGTTGCCTGTTCTTTCTGTTCCTCGGTCAAGGTAACGGTGCGCTCTTTGGAACGTATGCTGATAAAGTTCCTCGGCATGGCGTAGGTCTTGCCTGCTTCGGTTTCCGCTATGCACTGGAAGCTCTGCGGGTTCTTCTCAACAAGTTTATCCATTTTCCTTATCCACGCCGGATAGGAAGTGTAGAGGGTGGCGGTTTCTTCATCAGCGCAAAAGCTGATATGTACTTCCTGCTCGCATTTCATCAGTTTCATGGTCTTAGTGTCCTCCTTTCCCTGCAAAAAAGGACTGCAAACTGTCTGTACAGTCGGCAATCCTTTTCGGTATGTCAAACAATGGCTGTGTCCTTTGCTCTTGGTATCTTTGGCACTCCCTTGTCTGACACGATATAATAAATTCCCTTTTCCCTGTCCTCGGCTCTTATGGCTTCCTTTTGGGTGTCAATCTGTGCTTTTTTCTCCGCTTTTATGCGTTCCTCATAGGCTTTCTGCTTTCCGTTTGCCTTGCGCTTTAGGTAGTTTTGGTGCAGCTTTTCCTTTCGGGCTTCCCGTTTCCTTTGTTCTTCCAACTGTTCCGGCGTTAGTTCCGGCTGTTCCATATCGGGCGGTATAAACTGCCCGATCATGTTAAAATGTATCTCTATTTTCTGCGGGCTGTCGGCTCTGCCTTTCTTCTCACGCTCATGGACAACGATTTTCTCAACAAACTCATTCAGCATGACGGTTGTTAGCTGTTCAAAGTTTTCGTACCGCTTCACAAGCGCAAGGAAACGTGCCGCCGATTTCCTGTCATTCTCATAATTTTCCTGCATGGTCTTGTATTCCATAACTTCCTGTGTTAGCTGTTCCTGTTCCTTTTCGTACTGGTTGGACAGTGTTTCATACCGCTTGTCTGACAGCTTCCCCAATACATTGTCCTCATAGATTTTCGCTATCAGTATTTCCAGTTCCCCGATACGCTTTTCACACACTGCAATACGCTTTTTCTGTGCGGTAAAATCAACGGTCTGTTTCTGTTCAAGCTCTGCCTGTATCTCTTTTGCAAAGGCTTCCCTGTCAACGCTTGCATGGCGTATCACTTCCCGTATCATTTCTGAAACAATCTCCATGACATTATCCGCCTTGATGCGGTGCGCTGACTTACAGCGTGTGCCAATCGGTGTTTTGCTGTAATTTGCACAAGTGTACTGTGGTATGCGCTTCCCGTTGTTTACCCTGTGGACATACATCTTGCCCCCGCAGTCCGCACAATACATCAGTCCTGTTAATGGGTGCGCTTCGCCCCAACCGTCGGGGTATCGCCTTACCTGTCCCCTTATCCGCTGTACGTTGTCAAAAGTTTCTTGGTCTATGATCGGCTCGTGAGTGTCCTCGAATATCAACCACTGGTCTTGAGATACATAGTGGCTTTTCTTGTCCTTGAAATGCTTCCTTGTCTTGAAATTTACCGTATGCCCTAAATATTCCTGCTTGGCTAGGATATGGCACACCGTAGAGCTTCCCCAATGGTAAATGTCCTTAAATTCCCTGTTTTGGTACAATCCCACGCCTAACTGCGCTTGGTGGTATGCGGGGATTGGTATTTTATCCTCTGACAGTTTTTTCGCTATCTGATACGGTCCATATCCCTCCATTGTCATGTGGAATATCCTGCGGACGATTTCGGCGGCTTCCCCGTCTATGATCCATTTTTCTTTGTCCTCCGGCGATTTCAGATAGCCGTAGGGCGGGGAGCTTGCAACGTGCTTTCCTGCCTGCCCTTTGGCTTGGAAAGTGGACTTGATTTTCTTGCTTGTATCCCTTGCATACCATTCATTCATGATGTTCCGGAACGGGGTAAAATCATCATCTCCGCTGAAGCTGTCCACACCGTCATTGACCGCAATAAGCCTTACGCCCATTTTCCGCATGGTTTCCATGTACATACCGACTTTGAGGTAGTCACGCCCTAAACGGCTCATGTCCTTGATGCAGACAACCTTTACATTCCCTTTTTCAATCTGTTCCAACATGGCAACAAAACCGGGGCGGTCGAAGCGTGTACCCGATATTCCGTCGTCCGTAAAGTGCCGGATATTCCCTAGACCGTTGCGCCTTGCGTATTCCTCTAACATCTGCTTTTGGTTGGATATGCTGTTGCTTTCCCCCTGCAATTCATCATCATGTGATAAACGCTCATACAATGCTGTGATTTCCTGACTCATAAATCAATCCTCCTTTCCGCTGTGTGCCTGTTTTCGGACTGTTCAGCTATTTTGTTGTTGTTTGATGAATAAGTCTTTTTCAGCTTATAACACCCGCCGCAAGTTTGTATTTTTTATATTGGCGGACAGCGAAATGATTAGGGTCTTTTCCCTCCAGTTCCTCAAACAGCAGGTCAACAGCGTTCTTGAAATTCTCGTCATCTTCCCTTGCTTCGCTCGCATCTATCATATCAATCAGCATTGCGAAATTCTGTTCTTCCTCCGGGGCTTCATACCAGATATAGGCAATGAGCGCTGTGTAATACAGCTTTTCGGCTTTCACCCAAAAATCTTCGCCGGATTGCTGCCCCTCTCCTTTGGTATTGACAATAATCGTGTTTACAAGTTTCAGAATGTCCTTTTCGCTCCGCAGATAGGCGAAGGGATTGTAGTGCATGGACTTTGCAAAGTTTATGGTATTGAGGACTTTTATCTTATAGCCGCCCTTTTTGAGCATCTTTCCACACTCAATTAAGACGGTGCCTTTCGGGTCAGTGACAACATAGCTGCTGTGCATCTGCATAAGGTTCGGTTTTACAAAAAACCTCGTCTTGCCTGAACCGGAACCGCCGATAACAAGAATATTTTTATTCCTTGCGTACTTTGGCTCTCTCGGTCTGCCTGACATCATCAGCCGCTCCGTCTGCGTCAGCAGGATATTATTCTCAAATACGGAATCCATGTAAGGCTCTATATCTTTTGCATTTCCCCACCTTGCGGAACCATACTCCATGCCGTGCCGGAACTTCTTGGCATTCTTGGCTTTGAAATACACTGCAAGCCTTAAAGCAATGCCGCAGCACACCCCTATCAGCAGATCTCTTGGATAGAAGCTCGGCAGGGGATTGGAAAACAGCCCCTCCATTCCTTCCATGACCGCCATCATCTTTGCAGAAGCGTCCTGCCCCGGCGATACCCGCCACAGGCACGCTATCTTGTCACAGAAATACCCTGCAAGGACATAGGGCAGGTTCATCAGGACAAGTTTCTTTTTGTCAATGTTCCCGGTCTTTGCCTTTAGGTTCTTCGGAATGGCTTTCAGGTCTTTGGCAATGCCGTTTATGATATTGCTCATAGGCTCTGCCCCCTGTCCTTTTTCTTCTCCCGGCTCCGTTCCCGGTTCTTGTCCTGCGATAATGCATCTTTTAGATGCTTCAATTTTTCCCTTACGGAAACCCTGCCTTTCTTTTTCTCGTTACCATAAACAAATTCCTTGAATGCCTGCGCCACCACATCGGTATCCCTGCCCTTAAAAAAGACCATGTACTTGGGCGGGTCTGTCGTTTTGTCTTTCTTTATGGCAAAATCAACATTGTACTTTTTGGCTACACGCTCAAAAGATTTGATGTTGCCGTCAGTGACTTCAATCGACGATACCCCCACGCCATCGCCAACGAGCTTTTTTACAGAAGTCTTTCCATGCGTTTTCTGTGCTTTCTGCTTACGGTGGTTCAGATACATTTTCATTGCAGATTTCAGCACGTTGGCATCTAATTTTGCGGTCTTAATCACAAGGGCAATCGTTTTCTGTGTTACTTCCTCCTGCATTAAGCACCTCCTTGTTACGTTCCGGGGAAAAACCATACACTAAGGCGGAATCCCCCGGCAGATAATGTCACGGACAATATTCATTGCAGAATACACCATATCCCTCCTTCCAACTTCTGGACATCATGTCCAGAAGTCACTATATTCTTTTCTGCTCTCTGTACCTCTGTTCCATTTTCTTGTTTTCATCCCGGACTATCTTATTGAATGTGATAAAAAATTTCATAAAAAGGCAAAACCGCATAAAGTTTCTGGATATTCCTTTCAATATCTTTTTCATACGCATTTGTCCCTCCTTTCCACTTCTGGACATCATGTCCAGAGGTTATCATTTTTCATTCAAGCAATAGATTGTGTGGAGATTGGCAGACAGCTCATGATTGTCGTACTCCACATCATCAAGAAGCAGCGCCTGAAACAGCACATCCTTTACACCGTCAAGCCGCACAATCTTCTGTTCCTGTTCGGTAAGGTGTCCATATTCCACCCCGTCTGAAACAACAGATTTCCGTGCCGCTTCACAGTGGGTGAACAGACCGAGGATATATCTGTTTGACATGATAAAGGCATATGTTTCCTGCCCGTCATGAGTAATCCGATATTTTTCTGCTTCTCCCTCTGGAAGTGTAAAGATGCACTGTACCGTTTCCAAACTCAGACCACTACTGTAATCAGGGTGTAACAGCTTTTTATACATCTGTGCCTTTGCATAAATCTTCTCCCGGTCTATGACGGAATAGGTGCGCTTAAACTTCGGATTTTTACAGAAAACATTCACGTCCATATACACGTTATTGATTATGGTCTTTTCTGCATACTGCCGGAAAGTCTTTACCCTTAACAGATAGGCAAGCACTTCGTCCAGCTTTTCCTCTGACGTAATAATCTGGAAAGGCTTGCTGCCAAACTCCAGCCTGTCAAACATAAGCGGGCAGCTCCCTTTTTTTACCTCACGCTCCATTGCCCTTCTGACGTCCCGTAATGATTCCACATCTATCTCCTTTCCGCTTCCTGATACATTAACCGGAAGCAATAAAAAAGGGCAGCTACAAATCTGCTGATCCATAACCGCCCTTACGCTGTCTTTTATTTATCATTTTTTTAACACAGAGGTCTTCCACCTCCATACCTCTGGAAACCTTGACTAAAGTGTGATTGAAAAGATAATCACACTTTAGTCAAGGCTCGAAAATGCCACCCACCACACTTTGGCAGGCTCATACTGTTTCTATTCCCGCTGCTTTTGCGAAATGCTGTTTCCTGCCCATAAGCTCATTCTGCTTTTCCTCTGGCAATCGCTTAAAAAAACATCATAGTCGATATCATTTATGCCCATTTCCTTTGCAAGCACAATGATCTGTGTGTGCAGCCATTCCTCCCACAAATCTTCAAACATTTCTTTGCTGTTAGTGAAAGTAAAATCATTCTCAAAGCCTGTCGGTGGTGTGTAATATTGCAGCTTCACAAAACCATACCTGCCAACATCAACTACCACGATGTCCACATCTTCAAGTTCTGCAAAGGCATCTGCCACCTTCCGGCATTTTTTCTGTTCTTCTTCTGTAATGTATGTTTTTTTCTCCATAAGCCCCTGCATCTCCTTACACCTATTTTTTTATATATCCGTCAGAATGTCAATCCTTGAAAGCCTTTCCACAAGGGTATCGTCCGGTTCAAATTCCCTCAAAAGGGAAGTATCAGCGAAGATAAACCTCTCTTTATAATGGTTCATAATATCCAGCATCATCAGGAAAAAATCATGATGATAAAGGAAACTGACAAGGCAGAGCAGTTCACTGTCCTTTAATTCCCCTATCCTGAAATAATTTTCAAAATCATAGTGGTCTGCAAATTTACAGAAAGCCAGCTTTTCTAACAGCAGCGCCTTCCCCATGCCGTCCTGTTCTTCATATCTTTTCCGCAGTTCTTTCTTATCCATAACTCTGTACTCCTTTACATTTCATCTCCATTTTTAGTAACTATAACCATCTCCATTATAGGAGCATAATAATACATATTCAAGTAGAAAGTAGAGGAAAATACCGCACATTATGATTAAATTCGACAAACTTTTTCAAACCTTAAAGGAAAACGGAATCAGCCAATACAGCCTATATACCCGTCACGGTGTCAGCAGGTCACAGATACAGCGGCTGAAAAATAACCAGTCCGTTACTACCCACACGCTGAACATGATACTGAATATCTTGGGCGAGGACTTTACGCTGAATGACATCGCTGAATTTACACCGGATACAGAGCAGGCAGAAAAATAAGCTGCCTTGTTTTTGCCACCTCTGGACATTGTGTCCAGAAGTTTATTAAGTAATTCCTTTTTCTTCCCACCCTCCGCCATACATATCATGCTGTACCTCCTGCTGGTAGTAATGGTTCATGGTTGAGGGGGCATTGTAAAGTGTTGTAATCAGATATGCCCTGATGTTTGTAATCTTTGTGTCGGTATTTTTCATACAGTCCATGACATACGCCACATGGCTGCTGTTCAGTTTCAGGAAACGGGATTTTACAAGCTCATACGGGTAATCTTCCCCATTGATACGGATTGTCCTGCGCTTCACACAGACCACATCACAGACGGTTTCATAGATTTCCTCGTACATTTCCCTATCTCCATACTGGTCATATTTCATGTGGTGTTCATATTCCAGATTGTCACGGATCAGTGACATATATGCACTCGTTTCATCAATCACATCAATCGCATCAGCATTTCCCGTAGATTGATTGATAGGATTGGTATAACTCATATCAGTATGGTTCTGATCTGTTTGATTATAGTTAGTATAATTAGGGTCTGATTTTTGAACTTCTGCAAGTTCAGTTTCTGAATTTCTTGAAGTCTGTTTTCTGAACTTCTGCAAGTCCAAATTCTGAACTTCTTGAGGTTCAGTTTCTGAACTTCCAGAAGTATAATTATTGAACTTCTTGAAGTTCAGATTTTGAACTTCTGTGGATTTATCAGCTTTTGCGGCTGTTTCGTCCGGCTTTTTTTCCTCCGCCGCAAAGTTTTTCACATAAATTATATCAGGCTTTCCAAGCCCTCTGCGTTTCTTTTCTATCAGCCCGATACCATTATCGCTGTCAAGCTCCTTGATGACTTTTACACAGGTTGCCCTTGCACAACCCAAATCTTCCATTATATTGTCAACAGTATAGATGATATATGCCCTGTTTTCATCGTCCAGCCACCCATTTTTCATTGACAACGACATTCTGTCAAGCATCAGCCCATATAGGAGCTTAGCATCGCTGCTAAGCCCCTTGAAACGCTCGTCCTTAATCAGCAGGCGTGGAACACGGTAAAAGGAAAACTGCTCTGCTTCAATGCCATAGTAATAATCAAACTTCAATGGCTCGCCCATTTTACCGCCTCCTTTACTGCTTATTCTGCCATTCCTCCAAAAGCTGGATAATGATGCCCTCTATGTCATCATTGGAATAGTCCTCTGAAAAATATCTGCTGATCTTATCGCCCTTAATCGTTACCTTTCTTTCCTTCGGCTTTTCCTTCGCCAGTATCAGCCTTACCATTGGAAGCGTAAGCTCGCCGCTTTTCCCATACTCCTTCAGCTTTGCCGATTTGGAAGCGTTCACTGCCGCCCCCGTTTCCTCAAGGATAACAGATACCCATTGTTGGGCTTCTTCGGACAGGAACGAAATATCCACCCCCTGCGCTATCCCTATCTTTTTCTTATCCACCATGTCAAGCAGCTCATCGGATAGCCTTGCAAGCCATACATACCTCTGCACCGTCTTTCCACTCTCCCCGGCTGCTTCCCCCACTTCGTCGAGGGTACTGCCGCCTTTGCTGCCCTGATGCTTCATCGCTTCATACTTCATGGCATAAGCCTTTGCTTTTTCGCTCGGTAAAATGTCCTCACGCTGGATATTGGAATCCACCATAATAATCGTGGCTTCATCGTCCGTATAATCCCTGACAATGACGGGCATTGTGTCTAACCCTGCCCTTTCAGAACCCCGTTTCCTCCGGTGTCCGGCTATGATTTCATAGCCGCCTTCTGCCCTCGGTCTTGCAATTCCGGGTACAAGCACACCGTGTCTGCTGATGCTCTCTGTGGTTTCCTCCATCTTTTCATCATCAAGGACACGGAACGGGTGTCCTTTGAATGTATGTAAATCGGTCAGCTTCACATTGATGATCTGCTCCCCCGCCGCATTCTCCGCACCGCCAAATAAATCATCATAACTGCTCAATTTGACCTTTGATGCGCTCCCTGCCTTATTGCCCATTGCCAAGCACCTCCTCCGTCAAAGACTGATATGCGCCTGCAACTCTGCCTTTCGGATCATGCTGGTAAATGCTGATGCCTTCTGCAGAAGTTTCCGCCGCTCTCACGGACATCGGTATGCTGTTCTCAAATATCCGTACTTTACTGCCATAAGTTTCGATGAGCAGTGCTGTAATATCCCTTGCATAATTGGTACGGTTATCTACCATTGTCATTAAAATTCCCTCAATCTCCAGTTTGGGATTAATCTGCCGCTTTACCTTGCCTATGGTCTTAATAAGCTGCTCCAACCCTTTAACGGGCAGATATGCCGCCTGCACTGGAATGAGTACACTGTCCGCACAGGCAAAGGCATTTATGGTAATCATGCCAAGCGAGGGCATACAGTCAATCAAAATGTAATCGTACTTATCCTTTACCATATCCATATAGGAGCGCATCATAATCTCCCTGCTCATCACATTCACAAGGGAAACTTCCAGACCAGACAGCTCAATGTTCGCTGGCAATAAGTCAATCCCTTCGTCATGCTTTAAAATACCATAGCCCGGCTCAATTTCTTCATCGTTGATAACCTTTTCCATTACATTTGCAAGGGTAACTTCCAGCTTGTCCGGCTCCGTGAAGCCAAGACTTGCAGTCAGACTTCCCTGTGCATCTGCATCAATAACTAAGACTTTCTTTCCCTGCTTTGCCAGCCCAATCCCTAAGTTGCTCGTTGTGGTAGTCTTTCCGACACCGCCTTTTTGGTTTGCGATTGCTATAATTTTACACATGGTTTTATTCCTCCGTTTAGTTAGATTTTTCTTTGATGTTGGCTTTCTGCACTTCCACATAAGCCCGGTAATATCTGTTTGTACCTTTATTACGGTACAGCTCCGAGAACTCCATCACAGCCACTTTGGGCTGTCTTTTCAAAATCTTCTCGAACCACTTAATATCATTCTTTGTTCCCATCAGTCGAATTTTCAGCACGTTTCCTCTCCATTTCCGCAAGGATTTCTTCAATGGGCTTCTGCTTTTGGCAATACTCCGGATAACGGAGCTGAATGCCCTGCCAGAAGTACATTGCGTAACCACAGCAGAAAATATCGCTTACGGAATACTCCCTGCACTCTCTTACCTGTTCGTCCCTGCTCTCATAATCATCCACGCTTGGTGTTCCGTCCGTGTAAAGGTTAAAGGCAAGCCTTACCACACGGACACTGCCGCTTGTCTGCCAGCCTTGATGCAGGCATTCCGGCTTGATGTACCCGGACTTAATATCATAAATCTGGCTGAAATGATTTCTTGTGTCCTCCGATATACCGAGAATGTAGATCAAAGCCTTGTGATAACAGTCCTGATACCTCGCCTGTTCCAATTTCTCATAATAAAATTTCTCATGTTCCTCGTCTGCAAAAACCATGTGTGTGTTATTGGCGCTCTGCGCCTCTGCTCTTAACGTTGTGTTATTCATCATTTCTACCTCCAATTTTATTTTTTGACCATAACAAAAGGACACTCCCAAATTCTCACTTGGAAAGTGTCCTTGAAGTACAAAATATTAAAATTAGATGTCGCACAAAACGTATTATCAGGTATTATTCCGTATTATGCGTAGCAAATTTGTAGTAAATTTGTAGTAAATCGCAACTCAAAATCGCTGAAACCCTTGATTTTACTGGTCTTTTTTGTCTAATGACTTCATCGTGGGAAGATAATGGACATGTCAGATTCACAAATTATTTGAAAGCACGAGGCTTTTCGTCAAATTCATGGTTTGATTATAAAAGAAAAACGAATAAGAAATTTGTAGAGAAACGTCACTTTTATTTACAGATGGCATTCTTTTTAGCTCTGCCAACCTCCAATGAAATAGAACAGTTTCTTAATTTTAATGGACACACTATAAAAAGCCCATTTCGAGAATTTCCAAATACCGTTTTTTATGATTATGACATATGCAGGTACATAGATGCAGGAATCAGCTTCGATTTAATCAATGTAATGCTTGAATCCATATAAAAACCAACTCCCCGAACAATTTCGTTCAGGGAGTATATTTTTATTCTTCGTTTAACATTCCAAAATATTTTAATGCTTCTTTTATAATCTCCTCCTTTTCAAGTGGACAATTTGGTACTTTATTGCCATCTGTTTTGGGTTTATTGAAGTTTTCCCTTGTTTCCAAACCACATTTTCTTTTAACCTGAGATATATACAAACTTGATACTTTTGTTTGGTAATGCTCTAATATGTAATTTTTAATCTCTTGATAGGTTGCCCTACCGATACATTCCCTCCTGTCAGCCTCATCTAAGTCGATTTCAATCTCAATACGGGTAGATTTGTTTCCAATATTTCTCCGCGACAAAAGGACACACGTCTCCACATGCCCCGAGTGTGCAATAAAGATGCACTCACCTTGGCTTGCTAGGTAAATATAAGCCATAAACTAACGCTTTAATTTTTCACAAAACCCATAATGAGCGGCATATCTATCTCTATGTTTTCCCATAAAAAATTAAGAATTGCTTTTTAGACAAACCTTTGATTGGCTTTGTCATGATTTGAAATCTGCTTTTTACTATAACATATATTACTTCATTTAAAAATATCATAGAATTTTATTCTTGGATAGACTTTTCCGAAACATAAATAGTCAGAATAAAACCTCCAAATCTTTTGGACTTGGAGGCATTATTTTGACTATTTAATTGATTTTGTATATTATTCTCCGCTCAACAACTTTAATATCTTGACTAAAACGCTGGGTAAAGGAACTTCTAATCGTTTAACATTATTCAATATAGCCATTCCTGAATCGTATATGTAAAACGCGATAACTAAAATTCCGATATTCAATCTATTTTTTAACACTAAGATGTCTACTACATTTGCGATAACAATCAAAAGTATCACAGATGCCTTTTTTACAAATATATTTTCTTTTTCCTTTTCACAATT
>CAMWMM010000104.1 GCA_947175285.1 uncultured Lachnospiraceae bacterium | reverse complement strand
GAATGGAAAATAACGCTTATGATATTCCTTCTGATATACTCATAAAAATATCAGACAAATACAATGTTACTGCCGATTATATGCTTGGAATTTCTGATGTGAAACGTGATTATAGCGGACAGTACCGCATGAATCAGGAAATGGATAGATGCTATGATATTGTCCGCCGCTATCAGAAGTTATCCGAAATTAACCAAAAGACTCTCCGCTGCATACTTGAGCGCTTAGAGCAGGCGCAGAAGGAAAGCGAAGAAGCATCTGTAAAGAAAGAGGAGCAAAATGCTGAGAATAGCGATATGTGATGATGATTCCAAATTTACCGGGGAAATTGAAACTCTGGTATTTCAAGAAAGCCGGAAGTTAGGCATCCGTGTGGAAACTGAAGTATTCTCTGACGGCAAAACCCTTCTGAAAAGCATTCAGGACGGTGAGCATTATCAACTTATATTTATTGACATTGAAATGGAGCAGGTAGACGGAATAACGGCTGCACGGTGTATCCGTGAGATAGACCGGACGGTACTACTGATTTATGTATCGGGCTATGATAAATATTTAAAGGAACTGTTTGAAGTGGAGCCATTCCGCTTTCTCTCAAAACCTTTAAACCATTCCCAGTTCGCCCGCTATTTTAAGGAATCCTGTAAACGCATCAATGAAACGGAAGTATTCTATCAGTTTACATTTAACAAGGAAATTCAGAAAGTGCCTGTAAAAGACATCGTTTATTTTGAAAGCAATAACAGAATCGTTTATATCCACCTTAAAGACGGATCTGATGAACATTTTTATGGAAAGCTCAACAATGTCGAAAAGGAACTGGAAACAAGCAGGCAATATTTTCTGCGTATACACCAGTCCTTTTTAGTGAATTACGGCTATGTGAAGAAAATGAACTTTTTCAATATTACTATCAGTTTCATGGGAAAGGAAATGGAATTGAAAATCAGCGAGGATCGGCAGAAGGAAGTGCGCCAGCAGCTTTGTAAGATTGCAGGCGGAAAGGCGGTCATAGAAGAATGACTGAATATTTGACGATGATACCCGAACTGCTCCTGTCACTGCTCCATCTTCTCATTATACGAAAATACATGAAAGTATTTTGGGGACCGGGGAACAGGAATTTGAAAGGTTGTATAGAGTGGGGCATATATTATGTCTTTCTGATCATAAACAATATCAGTTCTGTATTCCCGCCACATTTGTTATTGTTTGGGAATATCCTGCTGATATTTATGATCAGCTCAGCTACCCGCAAGAGAAGTGTCATGCAGCGCTGCATATTTTCTATATTGATATGCACGGTATGGATGCTAGTGGAAGTCATTGTCCTGATGATACTAATGTCTATCGGCTTTGATTCCAGAACGCTTCAGGATGCCGGAAGTTTCATATCTAAAATGTGTATGCTGCTGTTATCAGTTATCATAAGCCACTGTATCAAGGATAACCACTATTCCGAAATTCCCCTGCTTTACTTTTTAAGCATTTTACTGATACCAGTCAGCAGCATTTATATGATGCACCATATATTCCTTATTGCGGCTGCCCATAACGAGTATATGATATTCTCTGCCACAGCGAGTTTCCTGCTGCTTGTGGTAAACTATGTTATCTTTGAAGTCTACGACTGGATCAGCCGGAACGCCGAGCTACGTGAGCAAAACCGCCTGTATGCACAGCAACTGGATCTTTGCAGCCAGCAGGCGGAAGAACGGGAAAGCCTCTATCTTGAGATCCGCAGAATCCGGCATGATTTGAAAAATCATCTTTCCGGGCTTCTTGGAATGGTTCAGGCAGGGCAGACCAACGAGGCAGAGAGATACATAATGCAGATGTTAGATGTCGCCACCGGAGAACGCCCGGAGGAAGTTTCCCGCAGCGGTAACATAGTTGTGGATTCCTTAATCAATAATGCATATGCCGCAGCACAAAAAGATAATATACAGTTTAATGTCAACGTCCTTGTACCAGCTTCCCTTCCATTTGAAAGCGGACATTTAGCCATCGTTTTAGGGAACTTACTGGAAAACGCACTGGAAGCCTGCCGGGATATTCCGGGCGAAAAGGGATTTATATGCCTTGATATTTCTTATGCCAAAGACATCTTTCAGCTTTGCATAAAAAATAACTATCAGGAAAAGCGGAAAAAGGATAATATCGGGCATTATCTAACTACAAAAGCCGATAACATATATCACGGTCTTGGGCTTTCATCCATAAACCATGCCGTTGTAAATTATCATGGACAAATGGATATAACGGACAATGACAATATATTTCAGGTTATTGTCATCATGTATGGTTCATATTCAGAGAACGCCGGATAACCTATGATTGATTTCAAATTCTAAAAAGGAGCCGTCATGGAATATTTAGCAAAAAAATTAGCGGATTATATCTATGAAAAAGAAATTATTACCGAGGAACTGGTTGAGATCTACCAGTACGGTTTCCAATGCTTTTTGGAACTGTCTGCAAGTACCATATGCAGCATTATAATAGCCCTGTTTCTTGGTATGCTGCCTGAATGCCTTTTCTTTTTCCTGCTTTTTATCCCCATGCGCTCCTACGGCGGCGGATTGCATATGAAAACATATTTAGCCTGCTTTATAGGCTCCTGTTTCATACTCACATCTTCCCTGTTGGCAGTGAAATACTTAACAATACCCATTATGCTCTCTTTTGCCCTGTATCTGCTTGCTGCCATACTGATCTTGGTCATCGGTCCGGTTGACCATCCAAATCGGGAAGTAGATGCACAGGAAAACCGCACATTCATTAAGAGAACCTATTTTACGATGCTTTTCAGCTTTTTACTGGCTTTATTTTTTATCTTCACCCAAAACACAAGGTATATGTTTCTTCAAGCAATCGTATTTGTTTTTATCTCTGCTACTTCCCTCATCGGACGTCTGATATACAAACAGGCTTAACTTTCTTTTTGTAAGACAGCCTGTATCTTCTCCTGCCAGATTAGAATATCCTGCTTATATTGATCCCGCAGGCTGTCCGGCAGTTCATCATCGAGCCTGCGAATATCATCATAATCTTTTCGTGGCAGCATTTCCCTATTCTCATAAAACCACTGCCAGCGCCAGTTACGCAGTAAACTTTCCGCCATGCTCTCCGGCGAGGAAAAGATTTCATCAACTATCATTGACAGGTTCTGCCCTTCCTCTTTGCTTAACAGACCGACTAAGGACACATAACCCACCTGATAGATGTACGCAATATGGTAATCCTTCGATTTTTCGAGGACATCCGAAAAAAGACTTATCAGTTCTTTATATTTATCCATTTCTCACTCTCCTTGTTCTAATGCAGAAATGTGTGTAAGCCACATTTCCCGTAAATATGAGTTTTTAACCTTACTGAATTTATATAAACAGTTTAACCGTTGTGTATACCTATATGCATAAATTTTTGGCATACATTTTTATCATAACAGAAAAACATATCAATTACATTGACCTTGCAGAAAACGGCTATCTGTTGCAGAAAAAGGAAATATCTAAAAGCCTTCTTCCACGCTCCGCACCCATTCCCTTACTTTTTCAACAAGATCCGGCTTCCTCTCAAAGTGCAGATAGTGTCCGCCCTCCAGCAGTATCACTTCACTCTTATCCGTTTCTGCAATGACTTCCCTGTGCAGCGTTTCCCATGTTCCCAACAGCTCACAGTTATCCCCTGAAACAAACTGCAATACCGGGACTGTTTCGGGAAATTTCATATCCCTTACAGACTCCAGACTATCCTCCATATGCCCTATTTCATTCATAATATCTTTGCTGTATGCGAAATCCATAGACAAAATGCGGAATACTTCCAACTCCCTTTCTGAATATGGATAAGAAGTATCTGCGTAGATTGCCTTTTCCGAATGCCCTATGGAGCATAGACGGGTAATCCCTAACACATTTCTTGCTTTCTGGAAATATGCTGATAACTTATTCAATGCTACCATGCTGATCGGGAGCGGCTCTTCATCGGACTGTTTGGGAACAGACGGATCAATCCCTATAAAGCCCTTTACTTCCTGCGGATAGGTATTCGCCCAGTACAGGGAATACAACCCGGAGAGCGAGTGCGGCATTAAATAATACTGTTCACAGCCTAACTTTTGGGTACACTCATGCAGTTCTTCCACGATAACACTGATCTCCCGTTCCGTTCCAACCCTGTCAGAAAGCCCATATCCAAAGGGTTCTATGGTAATAACCCTGAAATCTGCCGACAATTCTTCCGCCAGGGGAAGAAATTCTAAGACGGGCGAAGGCGATCCCCAACCGGGCAGCAATATGATTGTCGTTTTGTTATCCTCTCCCTTTATATCCACCACCATATTATGCCCATTCACTTCTATGACCGTTCCATACGCAGCTTCAATTTTGGACTGTTCTGCTTTCTTGCAGATAAAATTCCAAATCATCATTACTGCAATAACTCCCAATAAAATCAAACCTGCCCATTTCATAATCTTCAATATCTTTTTTCTCATGTTCCTTTCCTCCTTCTTTTTTACACTATGTCTTGGCGTACAATCAATCTCTGAAAATACAATTTTCTTGATCCTGTCATTGTTGGTTGTATTTTTGACTTCCCCATTCCCTTCAATCAACTCCGAAGCATTATCAAGCATATCACTAATCCTAATCTGCATTGCTTCCATATCCCTCTTTGATCAGAAATTTTTTTAGCACCTCTCTTCCACGCCGCAGTCTGGTTTTTACTGTCTGAGGATTCATCTGAAGCTCCTGCGCAATCTCATTCACTTTTTTGTACTGGTAGTAATACGCCACAAAAATCTTCCAGTCTAACGGCTTCAACTGTTCTAAAATTTTTGCTATAATTCTCTGCTGTTCTCTTTGGACTATTAGCTGTTCCACGCTGTTATCAATTACCAGAATATCATCCATCAACTGTAGATTCTGTACTTTGGCAATTCTCAACCAGTCTTTTGCTTTATTCCTTGCAATGACTGCTATGTATGCCTTTATGCTGCTATATTCTTCATAATTGATCCTTTCAACCGTATTCCACAATGAAATAAATGTGTCTGCAACCACCTCCTCTACATCTTCTTTTGTTCCCTTTGAGCTTAATAGGTTTCTGACAATAGCAGTAATATAAGCGCCATACAAATCAATTATTTCTTCAAATGCCTTTTCATCCCTGTTCCGTAATCTCTTTAGTATGCTCTTTTCGTCCATTCCTCCAAATCCTATCTGCTCAAATTTTTCATCAATACGGTGCTTGTAAGAATTTGGTTTCACTTTTTAGGCAAAAAAACAAAAAGGCGCATAAAATTCCTACACACCTTTTCGTCCTTTTTTCACTTGCTAAAAGAGCCTGTCCAAACCAAATGACATTTCTTCAAGCATATGTAATAAATATTCCTGTTGCTTTTCGCTTTTACTGTTTAAGATATTCAGAATACGTTCTGTTATGGGAATTTGATTTAGATTTTCATACATGAGATATGATAGGGGAACATCCAATGCATCTGCTATTCTCATAAAATTTTCTAACGACATTGTTCTGCTCCCATGTTCGATCCGCTTTATAGAATCAACTGAAAGCTCTGCTTTCTCTGCCAGTTCAAATTGAGTTAAATTTTGCTTTTTACGGTATAATTTCACGTTATCGGCAATAATATATTTTATATCCTTCATTTTCTGATTCTCCATTCTTTATATTTATTTTTGAAATGAAGAATCTGCAGGCGGTCCTCTTTTCGACCTTCGTATATGTATGTCCTGATAAATCAGCATTTTTCGACAGAAACAAAAAAAAGAGTACACCGCACCGACCTGCCATGTCGATTTGGGTACTCGTAAACTGCTGTATTCAGTTTGAAGGAATATATTGTACTGGATTACCCATTTCAAATATCCCCTATATACAAATCTCTGCAAAAAATATAACATCAAAATTTATGGCATAAAAATATACACCTAACAACAGCTATGTGTTATCAGGTGTACTCTAAATAATCCTTTTCATACGTTTTATGTCGTGATTTTACACAACAAATTACATCATACCAAGAATAAATTAGAATAACAGTACCTTCGCAGAAAACGGACATTTTTTGCAGAAAACGGCACAAAACCTCTCAGATAATACCTGAAACTCTGAAAGGTTTTTCTTGTACTTAATCACTTATTTCCTAAACATAAATCTATGTGAAAAATATCATCAACTAAATTTCCCTATTGCAAAACCGCAGGGGACTAACGAAAAGTTATATGTATAAAAATACGCATGACAATATCGGGAAAATTTATCATGCGTAACTAAGATCCTTGATAAAAAACAAATTATAAGCGTACTTGCCCTAATCTAGTAACTGTAATTTAGTGTCACAGTAATATCGGCTGTTGACGCTGTTCCTTGTGTTTCAATCCATATTTTCCAGCTACCTGATAGATCGCATCCGTTAAAATTATCTAATATTATAGTTTCACTTTTTGTTATGACAAAACTATATATTGTTCCATCTGGAGCCTGCATATTAAGAATAAATGGAGAACTTCCCGAAGCCACACGTACATATAACTTTATTGAAGTAATTTGCGCACTGCCACTTGTGGAACCAGTTGAGAAAGTTACAATTTTTGATGCAGTACCATTTACTGAACTTAACTTTGGCAATACCTTACTATAGGAATTTGAACCCAATGTTGTACTGGCTTCTTCTTTCTCTATAACATTTTCTTTTGGCATTATTTCCGTTGCTGATACAGGCAAATTATACATTATACACAAACTTACACACAAAATAATTGATAATACTTTTTTCATAAAACACCTTTCCAAACTTACATTGATTGCAACAACTTCACAAAAATATCCTCAAAATAATATTATTAATCCTCTTGAGCTGAACTTCTTGCCAACTCAAGAGGACTATTATTATATTGGCATATACTTCACATGTTACAATACCTCATTTGATACAATCTGCCTTAATAACTGTAAGATACTTTTAATGTTATCGTTACCGTTGAAGCCGGATAGATATTTCCATTATAAGATACACCATTATTTTTAATCCATATTGTCCATGTTCCAGACGGATCTTCGCCTGCAAATCCATTTATGGTAACATTTCCACTTCTGGACGGTCCTGAGATAGATTTTACTGTTCCACTAGGACTTTCAACATAGATTGTATAAGGATCTGTTCCACTAGCTACATTACAGTATAACTCTACCTTAGTTATAGAACGATTACTTCCCGAAACACTTCCCGATGTAACCTGACTATATCTTGATTCTCCGCCACTAAGCGCATTCAATTTTACTGTTGTTTTGCTGAAATTATTGGTTGCAGCAAATACAGGTGTTACAAACATCATGCAAGCCATCATGCAAGCCATAACAGCCGTAAAAATTCTCTTTGTTGCTCTTTTCATTTTATGACCTCCTCTAAAATTTGAAATAATCAGTGAAATATATGCCATATAAAACTAATTTACTATATCCTTGTATCCACTGATGCCTGTGCCAGTGAATTACCTGATTTCTTCAAATTAGCTTCCACAGATTCTCTTGTGATACCGTCCAATGCTCCAGAAGGAATTGGCTTCCCTATTTCCCATTTAGGATCAGCTTTCTTTGCCGCAGCATAAAATGCATTTCTATATGCCCGCTCATACTGTTGCATCGTATATCCTGCCGCCAAGCGGTCATCCTTCTTCGTCTTTCTGTACAGATTGTCATATACGTCCGTGCGTCTCGTCGTATCTCCATTCGCAACACCGTTTTCTTGTAAAAATTCCTTTTTCGTTTGTTCAAACATTTCATCTTTGCTACTTTCCGGAATGGAAATAATACGCTTCTGACGACTCGCATTTTCATCCGTCAGCACAAGTCCGGCAAGTCCGTTTCTAGGGTTGATATAATCGCCGTCTTTATCGTAACATTTCATAGAATTTTTAATGCACTGGATATTTGTGTACATTGCACCGTTTCCATTCTGCATCATTTCTTTTATTGCAGCCTTATATTGAGCGCTGTTCGTATCAATACCAGCAGCTCTTAATTGTGCCTGCACAGAACCACTGTTTAACTGCGATAATTGAAAACTACCTATTGCACTTGTAGTTTTTGCACCTTTTGTTCCAAACATCTGTTGAAACAAAAATCCATAATCTGTAATTTTTGACATAAATGAACCTCCCTTGTATTAAAATCCTGATTTATAATTGTATTGTTTTTTATAATATAAATTATAATTACTCAAACATATTAATCCCTGCCAAAAGTGTCGCTAAATCACCCTTGCCATATCCCGCCTTGAAAAGATCAGCAGCGTTAATCATTTTTTTGCTGATACCCTCAACGACGTTACTGGTTGTTTCTTTGCTTTCCTTTTCGGTAGTTGTTGTCGTGCTGTTAGCGTTTGTTTCTTTCTCAGCGACTGCTGCTGTGCTGCCAGCCTTTGCTTTCCTATAAGGTGCAAACTTTTTAAAACCCTCTTCTATTATGTTACGGGCATTCTGGTTTACTGTTTCCCGTTTTTCAAAGTCCCCTGCAATTTTTCCGAAAGTCTTATCCAGTGCAGAAAGTTCTTCCTCTTTTGTCAGCTTTCTATACCCGCCTTCTTCGGAAACATATGTCTCTCTGGTTCCGGCTTCATATCCCTGAACGATTTCATCATACATTTTTGCATATGTACTGAAATAGTTCTCTGCCTTGCCCTGGACACTCATTGCTGTACCTTTTTCTCTTGCTGCCACCGACATCATTTCAGCTTCTTTATGAAACTTCGACTCAAAATCAGAATCCATGCTTAAATGCTTTAAGATATTTTTCTGTGCCTGCACTGATTCCAATCCCATTTTTCCCTGATTGTAGGCAGATAAACTTTTTCTATACTGCTCCCTGCCCTCCTTAGAAATGTCAATTTTTATTGGCTCCTCTTTTTTTACCTCTTTAGATGCTGCATTTTGTGGCAAATTAGCATAACCTGCATTGCTTGTAACGGCTGTGCTAATTCCGTCATTACCTGAAACTTTCATAGATATGCCTCCCTTTATTGATAAAATGTCATTATGTATGGTCTTGTAATGGTAATATAGTTCGTTCCCACTGGTGCAAAATCATAGTAATAGTTAAACTGCACTATATCTATCAATTTTCCTGTGCTGGGATCAATCAGCACCTGAACAACATTTGTTTCATCCCAAAAATTGTTCATATCATACGCTCCTGTACATCTGCAATGTATGCTGTAAAAGTCTTTATCCGCATAAAATGTAAGTTCCAGTGCTGCCCTGCTGCTTACCTTCATAGCAGGTCTTGTAGAACTATGGTAATATACTGCGCTCGGTGCAAATTCTCCATCTCCAAGATATACACGGACATCGTTTCTCTTCTGAATTGTAATATTATAACTCTGCGAACCTGCGGAATTAGATAAATTATTCACATAGGAATAACTGTAATCAATCGGATTTCCATTCACATAACAATTGGTTCCGTCAATATCTGACTGAAAAACAATACCCGCTTTCTCACATATGCCGATAATATCCGAACCGCCGCCATTTGCCAATTCTGCAATTTTGTTGAAATTGATTGTATATGTAGATGTAGCTGAATATTGGTCATCTTCACTCAAAACTGCAAAATAATATGTTCCCGGCAACATCTTAACCATGTATATATCGCCATTGACCGCATATATTGCAGCATTGTCACCGGATTTCCCGGCATAAACTATCGAATATCCCATAGATGATGAAATGGAGTATCTCATTATTGTAGTTTTGGTTACCGTCAGTTTGTAATAATCAATATCAATAGGGCTGTCTATAACCCCAGTAATGCTTGAATTAAGTGAAACATTTGTTGCTGATGATGCAGAATCGTTAATCTCATAATCAGCATCAACAGAGCTTTGGAAGTACAGGAATGCAAAATCGCCTGTTCCTTCATATCCTTCTATCGCAAGATAATACGTTCCTGCTTCAAGCACTGATCCCGCTAATTCTGATACCCCTGCGCCTTCACTTGCACTTCCTCCGACAATGGTAAAGTCATCGGAACAGATATACAAATCTGCATCCATTGTATCTGCCATCTGCATAAAAATGGTTACAGTGCTTTTCTGGCTAAGTGTAAATGTGTACCACCGTACTTCATTTTCGCTTTCAATCGCACCCTGATATGCGGAGTTATTTGATACCGGAACAGCATAGCTTGGATTCGTATTTGTTGTATCTACTTCATCTGCATATGTGGCAATGCCGATTCCCGCTCCTCCATTGAACTGCCTGATCATTACATTCATAGTTTCTTCCGAAATAGTATTTTCGGGAAGTTCTTCGTCCGAAATCTGGACAAACTCCATCTGATCATCATCTGCCATATTCCCGGCTGCAATTTTTTCTTCAAGTTCGGTAACGCTTTCCGCTGCCATTGCGGTTATTCCTGAACCTGTAAAAACCACTCCTACTGCCATTGCAAATGTTAAAATAGTTGCGAGAAATTTTCTCTTCATAAGACAACAACCCCTTCCTTTAATATTTGTTTCACTGTCTTTTGTTTCTAGTCCTGCATTATCATTGATTATTTGATAAACTTTCCTACCTGTATAATAGCAAAAAATGGTTAAAGGTCAATTACCCTTGCAGAATGCGGTCATTTTTTGCAGAAAACGGCACAAAAAAACCTTTCAGATGCACTATATCATTCTGAAAGGCTTTTTCTTATACTTAATTTTCTCGTACAACACAATCTTTAATTTATCATTATTGCCACATTAACTGTTCAATCTTAATCCTCTTTCCGCTTCGGTCTCTTCGGCTGGTGAAAAAAACCGGAACAAATTGGCGGATCTCCCCACTCATCTCTTTTAACTTCATTACGGACAATCCTCTCCACAACCTTGAGCATCTTTTTTTTGATTTTCCTGTTTTTCTTCATTTTACACACACCTCCTGTTTTATAATTTTTGCCAGACACATAAAGAATGCACATAATATGATAGCCACTGACATATATCCAATATACAGAATATCAACTTTCAAATAAACTAAGGCAACAAGTATCATTGCTTCCATCAAAACCATCAGTCTAGCCGCTTTCTTAGACTCTTTCAATTCACTCTTGCTCATATCCATATTAGGGTGGTTTATTGTACCCATGATGCATATTAAAAGCATTGAAAAAAATAGCAACCCATACATAACAGTCTGATTTCTGCAAAGTATAGGTACAATTTGCATAATTGCAATATAAAATATGACTGTACCTAGATAACACTGCCAAAACTTGTTCGCATGAAATCCCCCTGTCCGTTTCCTCAGTGAAAGAAAGAACACCATAAAGCAAAGCGTGGGTAAGAATTGTCTGAATATCAATCCTAAAATCAGCATGGTTCCAACTGTTATAACATGTTCAACCATACGTATTAATGCGTATTCATAATATTCACAGCTTGATTTGCTTATTATCTTCTCTAGCTCCATTTGATTGACAATCTTTAATGCCATCTTCTCTATCATAAACATGCTCCTTGATTATTCAGTATGAATTATTATATAAAATAAAACAAGCCACCTTGCAGAAAACGGACTATTTTTAGCAGAAAACGGCACAAAATAAATTTAGAATCAATCATTCTACATTGCATTTATGCAGGAATAATAATCGAAAAGAAAAATTCCTTATCCTTATCTTCAATGACATATGCGCCACCATATTTCTCAATGATTTTTAGCACATTCTTGATACCTACGCCATGTTCATCCACGTTTGTTGTTTTCGTAGATTTTATCTCACCATTCTCATATACAATATCAT
>CAMWMM010000103.1 GCA_947175285.1 uncultured Lachnospiraceae bacterium | reverse complement strand
GAAGAATATTCTCGTTTTAGTTCAGAGCATTTTATTATTTTAAGTCAGTTTAATGCATATTGGTTTATGCAATATATTGATTTATACATTGAAACTATGGAAGAAGTAATTAATGATTGTCCTGGCGTGGTCTATATGGAAAGTATCATTAATTTAGAAGAAAGTTATCAATTTCCAACTAAAAATTCCCAATATTCATGGAGATGTAAAAAATGTGATGGAGATGAACTGTTTTGCTATATTTTTAATAATCCATTTAATTTTTTAGATATTACACTTAATGAAAATAATTCTAATGCAAGGATTTTAAGTAATAATTTACAAGACATACGAGTAAAAGGACTTAAAGAAATTATTGAGGAAAATATTAAGCAAAGGGTTTTGAATCATGAAAACACGTGGGGGAGTATTGTTGATTATGGTGGATCATATATAAATATTTTAGCGCCAAAGCAAGTTCCTTCTATACAATCAATCGGATGTCTTGAATTAGAATTTGCTGAATCACTTAATGAATTTATACATAATAAATATTCATATGATGAATTAGAAGACATGAAAATAAGTAATATATGTTTTAAAAAAGAAAATTTTGTAACTTGGTGGTATAAAAATTAAAAAGATTTAAGGGTTAGGAATATATATTTTGATGTGGATATATATTCGCCACAGGAGATTGAAAAAGGCTTATTTTCTAAAATTGCGGAGCAGTTTATCATCTATTGAAGAAATCCCAAATAACAGAATAATAAATAGCACAAAAAGTGTTTTTTAGTTATAAGTGGGATGGAAGTTAAATGGTCAGAATCAAGCCTCCAAGTCAAAAAATTTGGAGGTTTTCTTCTGTTCATTTTGATATCGGAAAACTATTTGAAAGAGAAAAATATGATATAATAAATAGCAAGTGGAAATATGTGCTATAGCAAAGAGCAGATTTCAAATCACGATAAAGCCAATTAATGACTTGTAAAAAAATTTTTATCTTTTTATGCCAGATACATCACAATGCAGTATGCCATGTTTACAGGTTTGGTTTGTAACCAAAACATTACTTTACAAGTGTTACTTACTCAGCATGTCGTGAAGAGTGCATCTTTATTGTATACTCGGGGCACTGGGAAATAATCAACATGTACCAAAAGGTATTCCCAATAAGCATATAAAATGGCAAGATGGAAATATTGAAATATAGTGTTGCAAATGTCAGTTTGTATAACTGAATAACACCAATAAGGCAGGAGTAGACAGAGAAAGTGAATCTTTCTGAACTTTGGATATTTCATGTATGTCAATGTTTCAGTTTTTGTTGTAAATTTAATGTTGTACATAAATCTGAGCATGATAGTATATCCAAACATGAGAAAGAACCGAGAAAGTTACGCCTGCTTTTTTATTGAAGATTTTTTCCGTAAAAGCCTTAAAATATATGTAGTAAGTAGATGGAATCTGCTGTTTTTAGAATTTTATTTACTGTGATGTCGTAATGAGACATGGTGTTAAAGAAGGAGGAAACCAGAGAAAAAGAAAAAAAGTCCTTCGGGCATTATAGATTACTTGATATGAAAATTCCTTTTCTAATATACAAAACTGAAAGGAATTTTTTTCGTGATTATAGAAGGGGATTCCAGTTTTCTCGCGCAGCATGTTCAGTCCAAATACTGAACTGACAAGCAGATATCTGCAACCTTTTACAGTCGGTGTAAGACTTATTACACATTTATTGAAACGATTCTGCGTTACAGGTATAGTTCGACGGAGGAAAGAACTGTCAGTTAATAATTCCTGAATCTGACCTGTCAATACGGACATGGTTAAATGCTTTTTTGCTGTATCAAATAATCCTGTCACAGTCTGCAGTATCTGCAAATTTTTCAGATTATCTTTGTAAGCTATATAGAAACATTTATCCAGTGTCAGTTTCACTGATTATTTCCGGATAGTTCCTAAAGGACATATGGGAGTAAGTTGACAAAAAAGAAAAAGGGATATCCGACCTGTATAGACAAAAAAGGCAGGAAAGATAAGCTTAGTGCATTTGACTGACGGGTACATTTGGACATGTCCTGCAGGGCATGGAGAAGATATCTGTTTTTTTATGTCTGCATATATGGGCACTGTGTGAGAGGACCACCTTTGTCCTTCATTTAAAAAACAGAAAATGGAGGACAATGAGTTGTCAGAATGGATCGAGATTAGGAAAAAAGAATTTATAAAAATGTTGTCGGTGAGTCAGAGTACACTTATGTTTCACATGAAGTGTATGAGGCACTGGCAGAAACATTCCGTAAGGAGGCAAATGTGGAAAAAATGAGGGATATTCGTAATATTGCGGCAGGCGGTTACATAGAAGGTGGGACGGAAGAACGAATGATTGAGCAGGCAGAAACTATGGAGGATGCAGTCATCCGCCAGATGGAACTGGAAACCCTGCAGGAAGCGGTGCAGTCACTCACAGGAGTACAGAGGGATCGGCTGCACCTTTATTTTTTTGAAGGCCTGACTTTCCGCCAGATAGGGGAGAAACTGGGCGTCAGTGACAAGTCAGTCAGGGAGAGCGTGGAGGCGTCCCTGAAAAAAATTAAAAAATTTTTCAATTAGTACCCTCTCAAAATGCGTTTTAGTGTGAGTACCTTATGAGGAGGTAAATTTCAGACAGATAAATTCTGTCAAAATGTGTAAAAAAGACCGCATCTAAGGAGCAGGGCGGGAAAGCCGGGGTACAGCCTGTCCGTGGTGGGCAGGTGCGGAGAGGGAAATGACCTATAATGATACTTCTTGAGATCAGCCGGCATCCGGTGTCAGATGTGTGATGTTTTTTAACCATCAGGCAGTCTGGACTGCTGGAAGGGGGGATGCCATAAGGAAGGGAACTTTTCATTTTCTGTTTTCTTGCTTCTGCTGCATCCAGCTCTGGGAAACAGTGTCGAACTGGAACAGGGTGATCTGATTATGAAGTGGAGGATTATGGGAGTAAGGGCTGGCAATTATACAATGCTGTACCAAAGATCCGGTTTCCGATCCTGTATTTCAATAATTACAATGAACGGGGAATTGGGAAATGAAGGATACCAGTTATATCATAGCGGACAACGTGAAATTATATCGAAAAAAGCGAAAATTAACACAGACAAAATTGGCGGAGCTTGCAGATCTGTCGGTGGACTCTATAAAACGGATAGAGGCAGGACAGAGGAGCATGTCCCTGGAAAACTTTTTAAGGCTTGCAGAGGCGCTTGAAGCACCGCTGCCCTTCCTGCTGTATGGACAGGAAGGAATGCCGGAACTGGAACAGACACTTGGCATTTTAAAGGGAAAGAGCGATAAGCAGAAGAAATATCTGCTGCATATACTGTGGGAAATGGCGGACGGGATGGACAGGCTGCTGTGATCATTTTAACGGGAGCAAAAGGGTGGTTTAAAACCACCTTTTTGCATTTATATGGCATAATGGGCAAAAATGGCATAAATCAGCTGTTATTTCCAGAAACAGCGGATAATGGCACTCTGAAAACTTTTCTATTTCAGTTATGATAGTTACAGGCTTGAAAAAGCCAGGACAATTTAATACGACACGCATACACCTGATTTTATTTTCGCCTTTTTATCCGTCCATGCTCATATGGAGGATAAAGGGGTGGCAGGATCCCATTTCGTGCGAAGACATACCTGCAATGGATAACATTGTTGCCCGTGAAGGTAAAAAACTTATCAGTTTTTAGAGCAGAGGATTGTGCCTACTGGCATGGCAGCCAGTGGTAATGAGATAGAACAGCGCCGGGATTTCAGCGAAAAGCACTTTCCGGGAGTGGCTGCCTGTGGATTCCGTCTGGCTGGGCATGACGGAGGCGCAGCGTGGGATTGCCGTCCCAGTGTATGTTACCCGTTTCGGGGATTGGCGAGAGCAGGGTCTGATATTTTCAGATGAAACAGAAGGGTAATGTGGCGGAAACGCCACGTTATCCTCTGATACAGGAAAGCCTTGCAGTTATCAGGTAACGGACAGACAAGGTTTTCCTGTATGAGAGGATAAATGCCGGCAAAAACTTCTCTTTTGTTTCAGTCAACGAAAATATGAGAAAGGGCATAACTGTTCAGGCCAGTCCCACGCATTTACTGCGTGGGACGTAAGAAAGACTTTCGCATTATAAGAGCAGCTCCATCACCGAAGGTGATTTTAAATGGGCTGTTCTAACTGTGAAGGTCCGGACAGTTAAGTACAGGTGATTATCATGTGCAATGTGAAAAGTGTCGCTGCCGGTGCATTGGTGCATCCGGCAGTCATGTTTATGAACTCCAACAAGTCAGAAGGCAATATCCGCCAGCTTATTCAGCAGAACCGCCAGAAGTGCAGCATGGCAGGGATAGCGTTGATGAATGAAGCTATCATTAACAAGGGACCGGACAGGGATATTGACAGGGATGCGGTAAATATGCTGATCACCCGTCTGATCACAGGACAGTATGATACGGTTGTTGTGGAGAACATGGCTGACATCACAGCGGACGAGTCCGATCTGGAAGAATTTATGCATGACGCTGCCAACATCGGCATCGGCTTTTTCGAGCTTTCTACCATGCAGTACCATATGTATGATACAACAGGGCGTTCTGCTGATAAGGAAAGACCGAAATGGGGCGGAGGCAAAGGCTGCTGATGAAGATACGGAGAGGCGATATACTGTATGCGGACTTGGGCGTACAGTATCAGGGAAGTATGCAGGGCGGTATGCGCCCGGTGGTGGTAGTCAGTAACAACAGGGCAAACAGGCACAGCACTGTCATTACAGTGGTTCCATTGTCAACTAAGATTTACAAGAAGCGGAGCCTGCCCACCCATGTATTCATATCGGCATATAAGACAAAAGGGCTGGATCAGAACAGCATCGCACTCTGCGAACAGGTAACAGCGCTGGACTTTGACCGCATCATAGACCATATGGGAAAGGTGGAAGAGGAAACGCTTGGCAGGATCACGGAGGGCATACAGGTGCAGGTAGGCGTATTTGACAGATACAACTAATATGGAAAAGAAAAGGTGGTAAAAATGTACAGGGTTAAATTTATTGTAGCAGCGGGTATATTTTTGGCTTTATCGGTACTTGCCGTTTCAGGAATGATTGCATCAACAAAGAACAGGAGATATAAACGCATGCGTTAGAACGATAATGACGACAGAAGACAGCGGTATTAAGAGATAAGGCAGCATACTCCAAAGTCGGGCAGATGTCCGGCTTGTTTACATATCAAAAGTTGTATGTCATAGGACAATCTGATGGAAGAATAAATTTAATAGGAATAATGCAGGAGGGGATTGCAATGCTTGGTATAACAGAGGCAGAGCTGGATGCAATGGAAGCAGTGGATATACGGACAGTAGACATAAATACGCTGACAGATATCAGGGACATTAAGATTGATACCAAACTTCCAGTTGAAAAAAAGCTGACACTTTTTGTGGAACAGACAAATAATATTTTTGTACACCGCATTGGTGATTATGTAGTAAAAGTGAGATTTCAGAAAGAAGGACCAACGATAGACGATAAGATGGAAGAGTATCTGAGGCATCTGGCTGAGATCCATATCTGAAAGAAGAATTAAAAAGACTTGAAAGAATCAGAAAGTTATGTTAGCCTTAAATCAGGACAAATCAGTGGAAGCTTTTGATTTACGGTTACTTAGCTAACTCAATAATCGTAAGTCAGGAGTGATAGAATGAATAAAAAGCAGTTTCTAGCAGCCATGTACCTCCGCCTTTCAAGGGATGACAGTGATGTTGGGGATATTACAGACAGGGATGGTACGCTGAAATCCGAAAGCAACAGCATCGGAAATCAGAGGGAGCTGATCAGGGCCTTTATCCATGAACAGCAGGATATAGATCTTTTTGATATTTATGTTGATGATGGATTTTCGGGCAGCAATTTCGACAGACCAGAATTTAAAAGAATGATAAGCGATATTGAGGCAGGAAAGGTCAATTGTGTCATTGTGAAGGACCTTTCCCGGTTCGGGCGTGATTATATTGAATCCGGGCGGTATATACAGAAAGTCTTTCCGGCCCTTTCCGTGCGCTTTATTGCGCTCACGGATCATTATGACAGTTTTCAGGCAGATGTGTCGGAAAGCGGGATTGTACTTCCGGTCAAAAACTTTATTAATGATTCTTATTGCAGGGATATTTCCACAAAAGTCAAAAGCCAGTTTGAAGTAAAGAGAAAGAACGGGGAATGTATTGCTGCATTTGCACCCTATGGATATAAAAAAGCACAGGACGATAAAAGCCGCCTTGTGATAGACGAATATGCTGCGGATGTTGTCAGGAAGATATTTGCATGGAAAATAGAAGGAATGGCTGTTTCTGCGGTTGCGGAAAAACTGAACGGTTTAGGGATCCTCTCTCCGAAGGAGTATAAAAAGTCCACGGGAGATAATTATAAGGGCGGCTTTTCCGGTGCAGTAAAGTCACAATGGAGCAGCTCCACTGTAAAGAGAATACTGACAAACGAGACGTATTTAGGGCATATGGTACAGGGAAAACGCGAAAAGATCAATTATAAGCTGAAAAAGAGCGTGGATAAACCGCAGGAGGAATGGATCAAAGTGGAGAATACCCACGAGGCGGTCATACCAGAGGATCAGTTCCAGGTTGTCCAGAACTTATTGAAAACAGACGGCAGGGTAAGCCCCGTTACGGAAGAAAACAGCCTGTTTACGGGTATCCTGTTCTGTGGGGACTGTGGAGAGCAGATGGTCAGGCGTGTGAACCGTTACAAAAATTCCAGGCGTGTGTACTATATCTGCTCCACAAAGAACCGTGGAGAGGGATGCAGCAGACACAGCATTGAGGAAGAACAGCTAAAAGGAATGGCTGCAGAGATGGTCAGACATTATGCGAACTGTTTTTTGGAGGAAAAGCGGATATTTCAAAAGGTCCTGGATATGGAGACCAATTTTGAGTCCATTGTCCGCTATGATACGGAAATTGCAAGGCTCAAGGAAGAGCAGGACAGATATTATTCCCTCTGCTCCGGGCTGTACGAGGATTTAAAGCAGGGGATTATCACAAAGGAAGAGTTTGAAAGGCTGCATGGGGATTTCAAAAGGAAAGCCGCAGAATTTGAGGATGCACAGAAAAAGCAGGAGGGCATGATAAAAGAACTGTTTAAGAGCGGTGTCATATCAGCGGCAAGGCTAAAGACGATGCAGGACTGTTCGGAATTAAAAGAGATAGATCGGCATACCCTCTGCAGCATGGTAAAGCGTATAACGGTATTTGAGGATCAAAGGATGGATATTGAGTTTTACTATATGAACCAGTATTGTGTCATGCAGGATGTAAATAAGAAGATGGAAGGGCAGAAAGCAAAAGAATGTAAAACGGATAATCGTCCGGGAGAAAGGAGTGCGTAAACATGGGCAGGATATCCAAACGGGGTCTGGCCGGTGGAAGGGCAGCGGGCAGACGGACAGAAGCAGGCCGTGTGGACAGGAGATATAAGGCAGGGATATATGCAAGGCTTTCTTCGGATCAGGACATCAAAAAGAATGAATCCGTGGAGGTCCAGGTAGAGATAGCAAAAAAGTATGTGGAAGAATATAACAGACAGAAAACAGGGGAAGTAATCGAAGTTGTGGAATGTTATACTGATCTGGGAAAAACAGGCAGCAATTTTGAAAGGGAAGGCTTCCTGCGGCTGTTACAGGATATAAGGCTTGGTGAGATCAACTGTGTCATTGTAAAGGATCTGTCAAGGTTTGGCAGGAACTATCTGGAAGCGGGAAATTATATTGAAAAGATCTTTCCCTTTTTGGGAGTGAGGTTCATTGCAGCTGCAGATGGATTTGACACTGGAAAAGAGGGGAATGAAAATAAACAGATGGCTTCTGAAATCAAGAACCTTGTAAACGATATGTATGCAAAGGATTTTTCAAAAAAAGCCAGGCTGCACTTAAAGCAGAGGAGGGAGGAAGGTTCTTATGTTGGCGGACCGCCTCCATATGGCTACAAGGCAGAGTGGAATGGGAAATGCCGGGTACTGCTGCCTGACGAGAATACGGAAAGCATTGTACGGTTTATTTATGAGAAATTTATTGAAACGGAAAGTTATACTGCGGTTGCCGACGAACTGAACCAGCGACGCATTAATCCTCCGTATCAGTATAAAAAAACAAAAGAAGTATATCATGCCGCCGATGAGGCTGACTATAAGGGATGGGACAAAGGATCGGTAGAGAGGATTTTAAAAAGCGAAACTTATATTGGAACCTTAGTGCAGGGAAAGACCAGCATTACCGCAAGGAACGAAAAAAACCGTATCCATAAGCCGGAGGATGACTGGGTGGTAACAGAGGGCGCACATGAACCGCTGGTCGGGGAAGGATTGTACAGGAGTGCGGCAGAAGTCCGCCAGAGGATAAAAGCCAGGACAGCGACGCACAGGCACCCCACAAAGGGGTATCCGATAGGGGAAAATATATTTGACAATGTGCTGTATTGTGGCGTATGCGGCAGGAAAATGACACGGAACAGTTATGTGAAGCAGTATGCAGATGGTGAGAAAGCAAGGCTTGACGGATATTTCTGTCTGAATGGCGGGCAGACAAAGGTTACGGTATGCCCGGAATCAAACCGTATATCAAAAAACGAGCTTTTAGACATACTGCTGCCCCTTATCCGTATTGAGTTTAATGTGTTTCTTAACAAGCCGGAGCGTTACATGGAATATGGAAAGGAACAGATAGCGGAGAAAGCCAGGGCAACAGAGGCAAAGATTCGTGAAACAGAGGGGAAAATAAGGCGTTTCCGGGAAGAAGAAGGCAGTGTCTATATGGATTACCGTGCCGGAAAAATACTTCAAAAGGATTATGTATCTTTTAAGATGAAGCAGGAGGACAGACTGAACGAGCTGAAGAAACAGCAGCAGGAGTGGGAAAAAGAAAAAAAAGCGCTGGATAAGCTGGCGGCAGGCTATCTGAAAGCCATAAAAGCGCTGTTAAAGCTGAAAAGCGGGGAAGATCTAACAAAAGATATGGTGGAGGCTTTCATCTCAAAGATATACGTTTATCCGGGTAAACGGATAGAAGTTCTGTTTGCAGTTACATCTGACAACATGGAGGGGGTGAAGTAATGGATAAGCTGGCAATGTATTTACGATTATCCTTAGAAGACAAAAGAGCTGACAGTGACGGGAATCTTATTCAGGACGAGAGCAATAGTATCGGGAACCAGAGAAAGCAGATCTTAGAATACATACATCACGACCCAGAGCTTGCAGAGCATGAAGTCATGGAGTTTAGTGATGATGGCTACTCCGGTACAAATATGGAAAGACCGGGTATGCAGAAACTATTAAAGGAGGTTAAGGCAAACAATATACGATGTATTATCGTGAAAGATATGTCACGATTTTCAAGGGATTATATAGAGACAGGAACCTATCTGAACCAGATATTCCCTTTTATGGGTATCCGCTTTATCTCCCTTAACGACCATTATGACAGCAGGGAGCATCATGGAAGCACCATAGAGATTGATACGGCATTCCAGACGCTCTTATATGATCTGTACAGCAAGGATGTATCAGTCAAGGTAAAGGCTTCCTTTGAAAATAAGTGTGCGAATGGTGAATACGTTTTCGGACAGGTTCCTTTCGGATATGAGAAGAGCAGGGAAGTAAAAAATACTGTTATAGTGAATGAGAAAGAGGCAGAGATTGTACGCCATATCTTCTCACTTGCCATGCAGGGAAAAAGCAGCACACAGATTGCAAAACAGCTCTATGAGGAAAAGATACCGACAGCCACACAGATCCGCAGGCCGGGGACTGAGGTAAAGGATGGGAGGCTCCATACATGGAGTGGACAGGCAGTCAGGACTATCCTGAATAACCGCTTTTATCTTGGAGAAATGGCATATGGGAAAACTGTGAGGAAATCGGTAGGAAGTAAAGACGGAATAGCAGTGCCAAAGGAAGATTGGAAAGTCATACCCAATCACCATGAAGCATTGATCTCAGAGGAGATTTTTGAACAGGTTTCAGCGTTCAGACCGGAAAGTTCCACAAAACGAAACAGAGAGAAGCACCCACTGACCGGAAAGCTATATTGTGGCGGCTGTGGATATTCTTTAAGCTATAAGCCGCCCCTGGCAAAGACCCGGTACAGACGGTTTGAATGCAGGAAACATTCACAGCTTCAGATACTGGAATGCTGTACCTATATAAATGCCGACATACTGGAAGAAACGGTGCTCTTCATGCTGAATAAGGAGCTGATGCTCCGGGGCAATGCCATGAAGCAGAAAGAAAATCTGTTTTCCTTTCAGGAGGCAGGCATTCACGCATTAAAAAAGAAGCTGGACGAATACAGGCAGACAAAAAAGCAGACACAGGCAGAAAAAGATGTTTTGTATGAGAAGTATGCGATGAAAGAACTTCCGGTTGCAGAATATCAAAGAAAAGCAAAAGAACTGACGGAAAAGATATCTTCTTTATCCGTATTGGAAGTTGAAGCTGCAGAAAAGCTTGCAGAATTTGAGAAAGAGTACCGGAAGGCAGAGGAAGATATGAAGCAGATAATCCGGTATTCACATATTGAGATACTGACACAGGAAGTAGTTGATACCTTCATCAAAAAAGTATATGCTTATAGGGACAAAAGAGTTGAGATAGAATGGAATTTCAGTGTTGATACGGGAGTTAGTCGGGCAAAAACAACATAGCATTAACTTACCATCAATTTTTACTCAACGTAGCAATTATTTACCATCAGCCCAACGAAGTTATGCAGAGTTGCGGACTTTTGACCTCAAAAAAAGTGAAAAAAGTTCGTGACATTAACTTGACATCAGCGGGGTATGGACGACTGAATGTGTCAGGGGTGTTTGAATTTCTGGCGGGGATTGGGAGAGGGATGTAGGAAGCGCGTTGGCAATTGAGTTGCAGTAATGAAGGAAAATAAAAAAGAGGGAGTCATAGTAGTGTGGCTTCTTCTTTTTCTTCCTTGGAAAAATGAAAACAAAAGAAACCGCCATAAATGACGGCTTCTCGTTTACAAAATTATTAGGATTTCTCCTACGTTTACAACATCATATTAGCATAAAGCAAACAGGTTGTCAAATAATTTTGCATAGTATAGTTTACGTGGTTCGTTTTAAATTATGCCACATGACTTTAATTTATTGTTGATTTCGGCAAGGATAGATGGTTTAACATCACCAATTGTTTTGAAATGTACTCTGGATAAACTGACTTGCGTAATTCGAGTGACATTTGCCCAGCGTGGCATGGGTGGAAAACCATATACCTTATCCACTTTAACGCTGTATTCTATTGTTTTGGGTTCTTGCGAAGAGAGGGGGATCACAACTAAGGAATCCTTCAAATTTTTTAGAATGATAGCAGGATGTCTTCCGCCGAATTCTGTTCCGATATTATAGCCGAAATCAACCCAGACAACAGTCTTTCTGATCAAGACAAGGGAACGCATGATAACTTCAATATCATCATTTGGTACATTGTCCTTTTTGACAGCAATGATATATTGATTCGTATTTTTATCCAATCTGTAATGTTTCAGGATTACAGATTGTTTTTCGGGTCTAAGCCATTGGAACGTAGAAATCTTGATTGTATTTGGAAGGGCAGATGATGGAATCTGAAATAAATTTTCATTTGATATCAGTCTGGTTTTCAGTGCAGTCCATTTGTAATATTCATTTGCCAGTTTTATTTGTTCGGAATTATGCTTGTCAATATTGGAAAAATGTTTTCGAAGTGTAATAACCATTTCATCGTAAGAATTACAAGTGTCATCTAAAGT
>CAMWMM010000102.1 GCA_947175285.1 uncultured Lachnospiraceae bacterium | reverse complement strand
GAATGCTGGATGCGCAGCCGGCTATAGCCGTACAACCGGTGAACCATCTGGGAATTAAACCGGCAAAGATGGTCTGGAGAGGGACCAATGCCCTGCCCTGCTGGAGTTACCGCGGCTGTGACGGAAACAAGGCTGTTGTTGAAGTATACAGCGGGCAGCCGGTGGTAGAACTGTTCTTAAACGGAAAGAGTCTTGGCAGGAAGAAAGTAAAGGACTGTAAGGCGGCTTATAAATTGAAGTATCAACCTGGCGAACTAAAGGCAATAGCCTATGATGCGAGCGGGCGGACACGGGGAGAGCGTGTTTTAGTATCCGCGGACGGACCACTGCAGATACAGGCGGTTACAGACAAAAAAACGGTAAAACCGGGAGAATTGATTTATCTGGATATCAGACTGACAGATGCAGACGGCATCGTGGAGGCGAATGCAGACACTACACTTACGACCGTGGTAAAAGGCGGCGAACTGCTTGGTTTTGGCAGTGCCAATCCGCGAACAGAAGAACGGTTTGAAAGTGGGAAATATACGACCTATTACGGACTGGCGCAGGCTGTAGTCCGTGCAGGAGAAACAGGAACGGTAACGATATCCATTCATGGAGATGGGGTAAAGGCAGCCACAGTAGAAACTATCTGTGAAAGTTGAAAAATAGGAGGGGTTAGTAATGGAAAAAAACAAACAAGGATTTTTGGCAAAACTTTTTTCAAATGATATTTTGAATACCAGAATTACATCTGCCAATACACAGAAAAGCGAGATGTGGCTGGGATACTTTTTTGGACCGTGTTTTGTGTATATGGTATATTATGCGGCAGCAGGTTCTTATCTGACACAGTTTTACACGGATGTATTGGGAATTGGCGGTATCTTTTTGACAATGATGCCTATTTTTTCAAAAATATTTGATGCCATTACGAATATTATCATGGGGCGGATTATTGATAAGACGCGTACAAAGCAGGGAAAGGCAAGACCATGGGTATTGATTTCCGGTGTCTGCCTGACCATTTCGGGCTGCCTTCTTTATATGGTTCCGAAAGCGTCTTACAATGTACAGATTGTCTGGATCATTATCAGTTATAATTTGTTTTTTGCTTTTTCGTTTACCATCTATAATATGAGCCATAACCTGATGGTGCCGCTGTCTACCAGAAATACGAAGCAAAGAGACGGTCTTGCCATGATGACCAGCTTCGGTATGAATATGCTGCCCGGACTTCTGGTGACGATTATTCTGCCTATTATGATAAGGGCATTCGGCGTAGGCTCCAATGCGCAGGGAACATGGATTTCCATGATGAGCATTATTTCCATTCTGGCAATTCCGGCTACTCTGCTCGAATACTATTTTACGAAAGAGCGTGTAACAGAGGAGAGCATTTCTGATGAAGGTGAAAACCGCATGGAACTGGTTCCGATGGGAAAACAGCTCAAAGCGTGCCTGACAGACCGTTATTGGCTCACCGTTATGGGATTCATGCTGATTTACAATATTTTTAATATTTTATCTACTAACAGTATGCTGTATTTCTGTAACTGGGTAGTCAGTGATTCCGTAGACGGAGGTACAGGGGTGCAGGTGATTGTAAACGCCATCGGGCAGGCACCGTTAGGTCTTGGAATTGTAATTTTGTGGCCGCTTGTTAAGAAGTTTGGCAAAAGATGGGTAACACAGATTGGCTTTGTTCTTGGCGCAGCCGGATGCTTGATAGTTCTTTTGAATCCACACAATCTGGGTATTATTTTGGTGGGACTGTTAATTAAGTCTGTTGGTCAGTTGCCTACTTATGCCATGATGGCTCTTTTAGGAGAGGCATTGGATCATATTGAGTGGAAAAATTCTTTCCGTGCGGATGGATTTTCTGCTTCTGTTTATGCAATTATCATTACGGTAACTGCCGGCTTGGGACAGACAATTATTTTAGGCGGCATCAATGCGTTTGGCTATATTGCCCCGTCATCCACGGCGGAGGTAATTAACCAGCCGTCGGCTATGCAGACCTTTTTCGCATGGTGCTTTGTAGGCGTTCCGATGGTAGGGTATCTCATAGGGTCGTTACTCATGTCTTTCTATGATTTAGAAGGAAAGATGCAACAGATTTCAGCAGATATTACGGCGCGGCACAAAGCGGAGGCAGAGGCTCGCGGCGAGGTTTATGTTTCTCCGGAAGAAAAGGCGGCGCTGGAACAGGAAGAATTAGAGCGCAAAGCGGAAGAGAAGCGTATTGAAGAGTTGAAGGAAAAATGTGCAAAAAAAGGACTGAATTTCGAAGAAGAAGAAAAGAAATATCAGGACGCGCTGGCGGCACAGAAAGCAAAGGCTGAGGCGAAAGCAGCAAAGAAAAAGAGATAAAGGGAGGTTGCAGATGGATAAGCAACAGATTAAGAATATAATTTCACAAATGACACTGGAAGAAAAGGCAGGTCTTACCAGTGGACGTGATAACTGGTTCACAAAAGGAATAGAAAGGCTGGGAATCCCTCCCGTCCGTACCAGCGACGGTCCCCACGGACTGCGGACGCAGGAGGGAGAGGAAAATTCTCTCGCGGAAGAACGCAGTGCGAAGACAGTCTGCTTTCCGGCAGCTTGTTTATCGGCGGCTAGTTTTGACAGGGAATTAATCCGTGAGATGGGCAGGACACTGGGAGAGGAAAGTCAGGCGCTCGGGGTGAATGTTTTACTGGGGCCGGGCGTTAATATGAAGCGCAGCCCCTTGTGCGGACGGAACTTTGAGTATTTTTCGGAAGACCCGTATCTGGCAGGAGAAATAGGTGCGGCATTCGTAGAAGGAGTGCAGAGTCAGGGCGTTGGAACCAGCCTGAAGCATTTTTTGGCGAATAATCAGGAACACCGCCGTATGGATTCTTCTTCTGAAATGGATGAGCGGACCATGCGGGAAATCTATATGCCGGCTTTTGAGTGTGTGGTAAAGAAAGTAAAACCATGGACAATCATGGCATCTTATAACAAAATAGACGGAACGCATACGACTGAAAACAAAAAATATCTGACCGAAATTCTGCGGGATGAATGGGGATTTGAAGGACTGGTTGTGAGTGACTGGGGCGCGACCCATAATCGGGCAGGCGCGGTGGAAGCCGGATGTGACCTTACGATGCCGGCGGAGAATACGGACGAAGAAATTGTAAAAGCGGTACAGGAAGGAAGACTTTCCGAAGAAGCTCTGGATAAGGCGTGTGAGAATCTTCTGTCGTTAGCATTTAAGGCGCAGGAAAATCGGAAAGAGGATATTACATTTGCATATGAAGATGACCATGAAATGGCACGCAGAATCGCCGCGGAATCTATGGTGCTTTTGAAAAACGAAGACAATATTCTTCCGTTGCAAAAAGATGAAAAAGTTGCATTTATCGGTCCTTTTGCGGAAAAACCCCGTTTTCAGGGCGGCGGTTCCAGCCATATTACCTGCTTTAAAATCAGTAATGTAATAGATGCGGCAAAGGAGAGCGGGGTACAGGTTCTCCATGCAAAAGGATGCGGGGATGATGGAAAAAACGACGATGCATTGTTAAATGAAGCGGTAGAACTGGCAAAAGGCGCGGACAAAGTTGTTTTATGCGTTGGTTTGACAGATATCATTGAATCGGAAGGTTACGACCGGAAGGATATGAAGATGCCGGAAGGACATATCAGGCTGATTGAAGAAATTTGCAAGGTCAATGACAATACAGTTGTCGTTTTGCATAACGGTGCGCCGGTGGAAATGCCGTGGGTAAATTTGCCTAAAGGCATCATAGAAGCCTATCTTGCAGGGCAGGCAGTGGGTGAGGCGCTTTTGGATGTGCTGTATGGTGATGTAAATCCCTCGGGACATCTCGCAGAAAGTTTCCCTATCCGTTTAGAGGATACCCCTTCTTATCTGTATTTTGGCGGTGAAAATGGTGTAGTATCCTATCAGGAAGGTTTGTTTATCGGCTATCGCTATTATGAAAGCAAGAAAATGCCGGTACGGTTTCCTTTTGGCTATGGACTCAGCTATACTACATTTACTTACCATGATTTGTCCATAGAAAAAGAAAAACTGGATGAGAGTGAGGGCGTTAAGGTTTCCGTGAAAGTTACAAATACGGGTGCCGTTATGGGAAAAGCAGTGATTCAGCTTTATGTGTCGCCGGAGAAAGTAGAGGCAATACGTCCGGTGCGGGAGTTAAAGGCATTTGATAAGGTTAAGCTGCAGCCCGGTGAGACGAAAGAAGTCACGTTCGAACTGGAGCCGAGGGCATTTAAACATTGGAACACGGTGGTGCATAACTGGAGAACGGAACAGGGCAACTATATAATTCAGATTGGAGAGAATGCACGGGATATCGTGTTAGAAAAAGAGATATTCATTGAGGCAGAACCGGTTCCGCCGCTTGGCGGCTACAGCCCGCAGATGGCAATCGGGGAGTTTGCAAAGAGTAAGAAAGCACGTGCTTTTCTGGATGAGAACATTATTTTTATGATAAAAGGAATGGCGGCTAACGGATATATCCCGCAAGAAGCAATGACGATGTTGGAGCAGGTGCCAGGCGGCATCTCTCTGGATATGATTAATGCAATGGCAAGCCGTATGGGACATCAGAGCGGAGCAGGACTGGATGTACTGATGGCACAGTCGCTTGGCGTTTTCGAGATGTTTCTGCCGGAGGAAAAGAAACAGGAACTGCGCGAACTGATTCAGAAATTAAATGAAAAATGAAGATTGTAGTAAGCAGAAATGCAGTACGGAAATGAGGGAATAATGAACGAATCAATCAAGAATTTACTGGATGGAAATTATGGAAATTATATTATGCCGTTTTTCTGGCAGCATGGAGAAGAAGAGGATGTTTTGCGCAAGTATATGGGCGTAATCCATGATTGTGGAATTGGTGCAGTCTGCATAGAAAGCCGTCCCCACCCTGATTTCTGCGGAGAAAAGTGGTGGAGGGATATGGACATCATTTTAGACGAAGCAAAGAAGCATGATATGAAAGTCTGGATTCTGGATGACAGTCATTTTCCCACTGGGTATGCTAACGGCTCCCTTGCAGATGCTTCGGAGGAGTTGTGTCGTCAGGGAATCTGCTATGAGAGCAGGAATGTGAAAGGCGGCAGAAAAGTATCCGTGAATGTAGATAAGTTCCTGAAAAAGAAAAATGACAAATTTTCCTTGTTTGAATTAGGCGGCGGGGCAGGGAAAAAAAGAGTATTTTCGCCGGATGTGATATTAAGCGTAACAGCGGTCAGAATGGAAGATGAAAATCAAGGGCAAGAGTGTATAGAAAAAACGTTTATAGATTTAACATCTAGGATACAAAACGGTAGGCTTTTGTGGAGTGCACCGGAGGGTAACTGGAAGATAGGTCTGTGCAAATTATCGAGAAACTGTGGTGCGCACCGTAATTACATTAATATGATGAATCCGGATTCCTGCCGTATTCTTCTGGATTCCGTATATGAGCTTCATTATGAACACTATAAGGAGGAATTTGGAAAGACGATAGCAGGCTTTTTCTCTGATGAGCCGGAGCTTGGAAACGGCAAGTTGTATTCTAATGAAAAGTTAGGTGCAGAGCAGGATTTGCCATGGTCGCATCTTTTAGTGCCGGAATTGGTAAAATCATTGGGTGAGAAATGGAAAAGCTATATGCCGTATCTATGGGATGCAGATTTAGATCCTGTCCGGACAGCCCGCGTGCGCTATGCTTATATGGATGCTGTGACAAAAGCAGTAAAGAGCGCTTTTTCCGAGCAGATAGGGGACTGGTGCAGAAGCCATGGCGTGGAATATATTGGTCATGTGGTGGAAGATAATAATGCTCATGCAAGGACGGGCAGTTCTCTGGGACATTATTTTCGTGGTCTTGCGGGGCAGGATATGGCAGGAATCGATGATATTGGCGGGCAGGTCATGCCGCAGGGTGAAGACGGCCCTGATAAGTTCATGCGCTTTCAGACGCGTGACGGAGAGTTCTATCACTATATTCTTGGGAAACTCGGTCCATCTTTGGCTGCGATTGATGCAAAGAAGCAAGGGCGCACGATGTGTGAAATTTTCGGTAATTATGGCTGGTCGGAGGGGCTGCGGCTGGAACGGTATCTGGCAGACCATTTCATGGTAAACGGTGTGAATCGGTTTGTTCCGCATGCTTTCAGTGCAAAGGAGTTTCCGGACCCGGATTGCCCGCCTCATTTTTATGCGAACGGACATAATCCGCAGTATAAGCATTTTAAGAGCCTGATGGGTTACATGAACCGTGTCTGTGAGCTTATTAATGGAGGAAGGCATATTGCTCCAATTGCAATGCTGTATCATGGGGAGGCAGAATGGAGCGGCGATGCTATGCTGATGCAGAAGCCGGCAAGGAAACTGCTGGATGCGCAGATGAATTTTGATATACTGCCTACGGATGTGTTCCGCAATATGGAATATTATCATACGGACTTGGAAACAGAATTTCGGGTAAATACACAGACATATCGTGCACTGGTGATTCCTTACGCACAGTTTATTTCAAAATCTCTGCTAACTGCCATTGAAAGACTGTTGCAGCTTGGAATACCTGTAATATTTATAGATGAACTGCCAAAGGGATTTTATGATAGAAGCGGAAATCTTGATTCTATAAAAGACAGATGCATGGTCGTTCCACTGGAAAAATTAACAGACGTTCTGGAACAAAATAGTGTGTCGGAGATAACGCTTATGCCATCAAATAATCGTATCCGGTACCTGCACTATAGGAAGAAAACGGATATCTATTATTTCATCAATGAAGGAGCGGAATGCTACAAAGGGATTTTTGAACTTCCGCAGGCAGGGGCAGTATATGCCTACCATGCATGGGACAATGTATTGGAAACAGTGGAAAAAACGGAGAATGACGGTAAGAGCCGAATAACGGTGGAATTGGAACCTTTTCAAAGCCTGATTCTAGTGTTTGATGAAGCAGAGGAAAATATGCTGAGACGTCCATTGTCCATTGTTGAAAAAACAGGAGAGGAAGCGGTATTTTCCGGCGAATGGAAGCGTAGCATTTGTGAAAGTACTGCCTACCCGGATTTTGGTCAGCAAAAAGCGGTTCAGCTTCCCAATTTTCTGGCAGAAGAAATGCCAAAGTTTTCCGGATGGGTGCGTTATGAAAACAGAATTCATTTAAAAGGTGTGGCAAAGACGATTTTGACAATCAGTGACGCATATGAAGGCGTGGAGGTCTTCGTAAACGGAATCAGTGCAGGAGTACAGGTGGTGCCGACGTACCGCTTTGACATTTCCAGTCTGGTAAAAGAAGGAGATAATGAGATTGTTATAGAGGTATCCACCACACTGGAGAGAGAGCGTGCTGCGGCGAAGAACCGGACAATGCCGGAAAAGCTGATGCAGAATAAGGTACTTGCACCTATAGGAATTACCGGGATAGTAAAGGTTTATGAAGAAAAATAGGGTAGTATTGGAGTAGAAAAGAAATCATAAAGGCAAAAGGGCGCTTCTTGCATGTGACTGCATAGAATATAGAGAATGTATAAGCACAAGGAGCGCATAATGGATTCTCAAAAATTGGAAAATATCCTGAACCTTGCTCTGGATACCCCGGAGGAGGAAAGGGAGAAATCATTGGAACTTAATATCGGTTATGAAAGAGAGGACAATACCTGGGAGCTTATCATAAAGTATCACGGTGATTTGCAGCAGGGGTTGTCCTCTCTTTTTCGTCTGCCGCAGGGAAATCTGATCCGGATAGAGGAACTGATAGCAGGCTATGCTATTTTGACTGTGCCTGCATCATTGATAGACGTACTGGCAGGGATAGAAGAAATTGAATATATTGAGAAGCCGAAAAGGCTTTTTTTTGATACGTTGCAGGGAAAAATTGCTTCGTGCATCGTGCCAGGCAGCCCGCTTGCAAATTCTTTGCGCGGACAGGGTGTTTTAGTGGCGGTCATTGATTCCGGTATTGCATGGCGGAACCGGGACTTTAGAAATGCGGATGGAACGAGCAGAATCCTTTATTTGTGGGACCAGACGCTGCAGGCGGAGCGTGTCTGGGAGCGCATTGCAGAACGGGAGCTGATTCCGGAAGAAAGAAGGCAGGATTATGCGCCGCCGGAGGGATTTTTGACAGGGGTGGAGTTTAATAAGGCTCAGATTGACGAAGCATTGAGTGTCTCAACGGAAATAGATGGAAATTTACTGGTGCCAAGCGTAGATACATCGGGGCACGGCACGGCGGTCGCCGGTATTGCGGCAGGAAACGGGTTTTCATCTGACGGCGTCAATGCAGGAGTAGCGCCGGAAAGCGATTTCATTATTGTAAAGCTGGGAACGCCGAGAGCGGATTCTTTTCCGAGGACAACGGAATTGATGCGGGCGTTGACTTATGTAGTCAGAAAAGCGTTGGAGTTACAAAGACCGTTGGCTGTCAATTTAAGTTTCGGGAATACATATGGTGCGCATAACGGTACTTCCCTGTTGGAGCGGTTTATTGATAATGTTTCGGAAATCGGCAGAAGCGCCATCTGTGTGGGGAGCGGCAATGAGGGAGCTTCCGGAGGACATACCGGAGGAAGCGTGGGGGTAACGGCAAGCAGCATGACAGGCAGGATGGGGGATTCGTCCGTTGGAGCGTCTGGGCGTACAGCTGCTGCCGTGGCGATAGAATTAGTTGTCGGGAATTATGAAACAGGCCTAAATGTGCAGCTTTGGAAAGATTATGCCGACCGCTACAGGGTGTATCTGCGTTCCCCTGTCGGTGAAGAGTTCAGTGTAGATACGGACAGAGTGGGAAAACAGACCTATACTTTGGAGCAGACAAGGATTCTTTTATATAATGGGGAACCGGCTCCTTATATAACAAGCCAGGAGATTTATTTTGATTTTCTGCCGTTGGGAAATGGAAGTTATGTAAACAACGGCGTCTGGACTTTCGTCCTAGAGCCGATTAAGACAGTAACGGGAAATTATACTTTTTATCTGCCGTCGGAAACTGTGCGTTCCGAACAGACGCGCTTTGTCCGTCCGACGCCTGACGTGACGCTGACAATTCCCTCTACGGCGTCGAAAGTGATAACGGTAGGCGCATATCAAACAGCGCTGGAGGCTTATGCGGACTTTTCCGGGCGCGGCTATCTATATCAGGATCGTCTGGGAAGCCGCACGGAGGGGGCGTTTATCAAACCCGACCTCGCCGCACCGGGTGTCGGCATTTTAGCGCCTACCAGAGAGGGAACTTACGCGGCGGTTTCCGGCACGTCGTTTGCTACGCCGTTTGTTACAGGAGCAGCGGCGCTTCTCATGCAGTGGGGTATCATCAACGGAAACGATCCGTATCTGTACGGGGAAAAAGTGAAAGCTTATCTTCGGAAAGGAGCGCAGCCGATACGGGGGGAGCGTGTGTACCCGAATGAGAGAGTGGGGTATGGGGCGCTGTGTTTCAGCTCAAGTCTTCCGACTTGAGCTGAAAGTCTGCCTGTATAGAATGGAGAATGTTTGGGTTAATAAACACTTTATTCATCATATAGGTGTTGAATAAAGTGTTTATTAAGCGTTGATTAAAATAGCAAAAAAGGATATACTGTATTATAGAAAGGATGAGAATATGAATTTTGGAATGGAAACGGAAATGATTGAATTTAAAAAAACAACTGGTGAGCTGAAAGAAGGTATCATTTCTTTAGCTTCTATGTTGAATAAAAACGGAAAAGGAATATTGTATTTTGGAGTAAGAAACGATGGTGAAATCTTAGGTCAGCAGATTGGAGATCGTACATTGAGAGAGATATCTCAGGGAATTGCCAATGCGATTAAGCCACAGATTATCCCGACAATTATTGTGGAACTATGTGATGATAAAAATGTAATAAAAGTTACAGTTGAAGGGGATGAAAAACCTTATTCAGCATATGGAAAGTATTATATGAGATCGGCGGATGAGGATAGAGAAATATCACCACAGCAATTACGTAATCTTATGCTTAGTGTATCAGATTCTATTGTAAATATTGAGGCAAACAATCAGGAGCTAAGCTTTGACCAATTAAAGATGTTGTATGCCGGAAATAATCTTACGCTTCGTGAGAATACCTTTAAGCGAAATTTAAATCTTTTAACGCGTGATGGAACTTATAATTTAATGGCGGCTATTCTGGCAGATGTTAACAGTTATTCTATTAAAGTTGCGGTATTTCGCGGTACAGATAAGACGGATTTGATCAAGCGGAATGAATATGGTTATAAATGTATGCTTGTAGCTGTGAAGCAGGTGTTGGACTATATGGAAGCGCTAAATGATACCATAGTGGATGTAGGGGGAAGTCTTAGAAAGGAAAGGAAACTGTTTGATTTTCCCTGTTTCAGGGAGGCTTGGTTAAACGCCTGTCTGCATAATCGCTGGTCAAGGCAAACACCGCCGGCTGTGTATATGTTTGAAGACCGCATTGAGGTTATATCAGTGGGAGGCTTACCGGAGGGGCTTACATTGGAGGAATTTTATGAGGGAAAAAGCAAACCCGTGAACCTTGAACTTCAGCAGATTATGGTTCAGTTAGATTATATAGAACAGACCGGACATGGGGTTCCTTTGATTGTGTCTAAATATGGAAAAGAAGTATTTGATATTACGGAGAATTTTATCACGGTAACAATTCCATTGAATAGGGAAAACAAAGAAAAAAATGATTTGGAAAAAGGGAAAAAAGAACTGATTGATAGTAAGGATGAAGAAATACTTAAGTTAATGAAAGAAAATAGTAGTATTAGTGTAAATGAAATCAGTAGGCAGGTTGGACTAGGAACGACTACGCTTACAAAGCGAATCCGCCGCTTGAAAGAAGCGGGATTTGTTGAGAGAAAAGGTTCTAAGAAAAAAGGACAGTGGATAGTAAATATAAGCAAACTGCAATTTTAAGTGAATTAAGGGGCAAAAAAGAATGAATTTTTCATCATAATATCATGCAATGGTTTATGACATTTTTGTGATGCAAATGATAAATCCAAAGATAAGAGAGGGAAAACTTTATATGAGTACACCGTTAATTTTACAGTTATCAAGTGAACAGCAGTTATTTATAGAGAAGGCATTACAGGGAGAAAATATTCTTGTGGACGCTTGTATTGGCAGTGGTAAAACTACGGCTATTCAGAGTCTGTGTAACGAATTACCAAGTAACAAAAAGGTTTTGTATTTGACTTATAATAAGCTTCTAAAATTAGATGCAAAGGCTAAGATAAACAAGAGAAATGTTACCGTGACAAACTATCATGGATTTGCATATATGCTTTTAAAAAGAAGTGGTGTATCTGTAGGGATTTCAGATCTTATACAAACATTTATCCGGGAAAGACCTTCTATTGGAAAATATGATATTTTGATTATTGATGAGTATCAGGATATTGAACAAGAATTGGCCGAGTTGCTAGAACTGGTAAAAGACAGTAATCCAGATATACAGATTATTGCAGTCGGCGATATGGAACAGAAAATATATGATAAAACGACGTTAAATATTGAATCATTTATGAAAGAGTTCCTTGAAGATCATCTTACATTAAAATTTACTCAATGTTTTCGTTTGTCGAATGATTTGGCCTCTATGCTTGGAAGAGTGTGGAAGAAACAGATAAAAGGAGTAAATAATTACTGCATAGTTGAAGAAATGACGGAGGAGGATATTATACCATTTCTGGCAGAGCAAATTCCGGCAGATATTTTGTGTTTAGGAGCGAGAACAGGCGCAATGTCTGATACTTTAAACACTTTGGAAGAATTGTATCCTGATAAATTTAACAAAAAGACAGTGTATGCAACCATATCGGATAATGATTCCATGGGCAAAACAGAAC
>CAMWMM010000101.1 GCA_947175285.1 uncultured Lachnospiraceae bacterium | reverse complement strand
TGTCAGAATTTTATCAAAAATTTCAATTCCGACTACCATAATTTATTTTTTTATGGTACAGTGGGTACGGGGAAATCATTCTTATCCAATTGTGTTGCCAAGGAACTGATTGAGAGCGGACATTCCGTTATCTATTTCAGCGCAGCCGGTCTTTTTGAATTGCTATCCAAATATTCTTTTGATTATAAAAACAGAGAAGACCAGAAATCACGTTATACTGACCTCTATCAGTGTGATCTGTTGATTATTGACGATTTGGGTACGGAATTGACGAATCAGTTTGTCGCTTCCCAGCTTTTCTCTCTGCTGAATGAGCGCCACATGGGAAAAAAAGCTACCATAATCTCCACTAATCTTTCTCTGGAAGAACTGCGGAACCGATACTCTGACCGTATCTTTTCCCGCATTACCAGTCATTACGAAATATGTAAATTGACCGGTCCCGATATTCGCATGTACAAAAAACGTTTACTGAACAGAAAGTGAGGACTTCTCATGCCAAAACGCGAAGAAAAAAGAAACCTGGAAACAATCCCTGTCGGCTCCCTCGGTATCATTCCGTTAGAGGGCTGTAAAACATTAGGTGAAAAAGTAGATTATTATCTTGTAAAATGGAGAGCGGAACGGGAAAGCGAACACAAAGACAGTCTTGCTTTTACCGGCTATCAGAGAGATTCTTATATTTTAGATGCTCAGGTACCGAGATTCGGTTCCGGAGAAGCAAAAGGAATTATTAAGCAGTCTGTCCGCGGTAACGATTTATATATTCTTGTGGATGTTGCCAATTACAGCCTGACTTATTCTTTGTGCGGACATCAAAATCATATGTCTCCCGACGACCACTATCAGGACTTAAAGCGTATCATTGCTGCTGTCGGCGGCAGGGCAAGAAGAATCACTGTCATCATGCCCTTTCTCTATGAAAGCAGACAGAATAAAAGAACATCGAGAGAGTCCCTTGACTGCGCTCTCGCCTTACAGGAAATGGTAAATATGGGCGTCGATAACATTATTACTTTTGATGCACACGATGCCAGAGTCCAGAATGCCATTCCGCTGCATGGTTTTGAAACCGTACAGCCCGTATATCAGTTTATTAAAGGACTTTTGAATCATGTAAAAGGATTAAATATCGACAGCCGCCATATGATGGTTATCAGCCCTGACGAAGGCGGTATGAGCAGAGCAATCTATATGGCGAATGTTCTGGGATTGGATATCGGTATGTACTATAAGAGAAAAGACTATACACGCGTTATCAATGGGCGCAATCCTGTCGTTGCACATGAATTTCTGGGCAGCAGCGTAGAGGGGAAAGATATGATTATCATTGATGATATGATTTCCTCGGGTGAAAGTGTTCTGGAAGTCGCCGGTGCTCTCAAAGCAAGAAAAGCAAACCGCATTTTCGTATGTTCTACTTTCGGTCTTTTTACAGCAGGACTTGACCGCTTTGACAGAGCATATGAAAGGGGAATCATTGACAGAATCCTGACGACCAATCTGATTTATCAGACACCGGAACTGTTAGAACGTGAATGGTATATTAACTGTGATTTGAGTAAATACATCGCTTACCTGATTGACACACTGAACCATGATTCCTCTATCAGCGACCTGCTCAACCCGGTAGAACGTATTCATGCAATTGTTGCAAAGTATCAAGCTGGTGAATTATAATGCTCTGATGGGGTGGTTACAATGTTATTGCTAAAAGCAAATCCGGAACTGCATAAAGTATTCGGCAGATTAATCAAGGCAATGAAAGTACCTGTTACTTGGACAGATACTTTTATTATCATGAATAACAGTCTGGTACTTGCAGGCGATATCCGTTCTCTGGTTTTTAATTTTGACAATAAAAAAGTATCCACGAATATTATAGAAGTTCCCGAAAAAAGTGCGCAGTTGGAAAGCATGCCAAACGATACACTGTTAAACAACGTCATGAATATGATACTGTACACTTTCGGAAAATGGGGCGCTATCAGCGTTAAAGTTGACAAAGACTACACCACCCTTAATTCCCTATTTGAAAATATACTTCGTCCGGTCAACATAGAACCGGGATTTACTACGGAAAATTTTCATTTTTTCAAAGACGGCATGCAAGTTACCTATGAAGATACCATGCTTGCTATTTTAAGGCTCCTAAAGGACGAAGGAAAGCTAAAAGAAGGACAGAGTCTTATCACCTCCGAAGATAACGCGCAGGATGATGTTCCTGCAAAAGACCCAGCGTCACAAAACAACATGGATGATGCAGAACCGGATTATGATTATCAAATCGGTCTCTGGCATAATTTATGTTGGAAAAAAGCATCCTATGAATTTAAGAAATCTCTCCAGACAGAAGCCGATACTGCAAAATCCAGAATCGGCCGTGATTTCTACATAACGAATTATATGTGTCCGAATTGTGCGCAAAAACTCTATGTCGGCGTATATCCTACGGACAAAGAATTGCTGATTGATACGGAAGAAGGGCGTGTATTTATGGCGCGCACCTATGCCTGCCATGAATGTAATACCTTTTACACTCCCCGTCCGGGAAAACTATTACAGGAGGGGGATGTCTATCATCTGCAATTTGACGAGGACAGAACCGCCTACGAAGATTATCTGGATATTCTGGGCGATAAAGCGGAACGGACAACCAATTATAAATTCAATGAATTTGCATCAGAACGCAGTCTCAAAAAGAGAAACGGCACGGAAACAGATAAGATTACCTCTGAAATGCTTACGGAAGAGCCCATTGACTTTTCTCCTGCCTCCGCCTTTAAAGGCATCAAAGAGATGCTTACCCAATTTACACAAAACCAGACTGCAGGGGCGCTGGATACCGATGCAGCGAAAAAGCCGGATACTCCGCCTCCACAGGCAGCCAAAGCGCAGGACAAATCAACAAAAGTACAAGACAGACCTCACAGCGCCGCACGTAATACCTCGCAAAATGATGTTCATGGAAACGCAGTTCCCGGCAAAACGGAAAAACCGGATATGACGGCACCTGCATCCGACGGACATGACTCTGCATACCAGAAAAGAGTTTCCGAACCAACGCCGGACACCTCCTATCTAAAGGAAAAATCAACTGATGAGTTAAAGTCTATTTTAGAGCATCTGGAACGTTCCGACAAAGCCTCTTTATCGGAATTTGGCGTCAATGCTCCGAACAGTGAATATATAGAAACGGTAACAGGCATTCTTCGTGAAAAACTGACTGCAAAATATGACGCCCGCATGGGTGTTATAAACAAATTATCTTTCAAGCAGCTTACTGACTTAAGAAAACAGATTGTCAAAGAGACCGTTTTGTCTGGCGAAGAAAAAGATAGCTACAAGAAGAAAATTGACAATCTTCTCTACGAAGCGGAAGCGGCTGCCCTGAAACAAAAAGTGGAACAATGCAAAAAGATGAGTTATGCGGAAATTGAACAGACTATTGCATACGTAGAGAGCCGTGACGTTCCGGACGAATTAAAGAAAGAAACCGTAGAGAAACTGAAATCCATGAAATCCGGTCGTGCCGTACGAGAGGTTGAGCATCTCCTTACGCAGATGCCGAACAATCTTAACCGGAAGCAGCTTGCTGTCTATTTGAACAAACTGGACCAGTACAAAGAAGTGGATTTAACCCCTTACCGCAGACAATTAGAAGAACGGCAGAACATGGCTGAAATCGAAGAAATATCTGCTATGGTAAAGCGCAGTGAAAAAAAAGACAGAATTGCTCTCTGGAATTTATACGAACAATTGCAGCAGCTTGATTACAGCAAGGAAAACAAAGAGCCGTTCTTAGAAAAAATATATGATAAAATCCGCAGAATAGACGAAGCTAAAATTGAAAAAATCTGCCCAAGCCTTGTGACATTTTCTTTTTCAGAGGGTATAGAGATGTACGAGCAGATTAAGAAAGGCGTCTTTCTGCCGGAATTAAAAACAAATACGTTAGAAATGATTCAAAGGCGCCTTACCAAGTTAAAAACTGATGAAAGCGTCCAATTGATGCGGAAGCTGAAAAAAAATATGGAAGAAAAGCTCCCCGACAGGAGCAGTCTCTACTTCTATGATGCGCGTGCCGAATTGAAAAAAAATGAGGAAAGCGAAGAAGAAAATGATGAGAACAAGACGGCTATGCGGCGTGCGATTAACAGCTATGCCTCTTCCAGAGACCAATATGAATATCCTCTGATGGTCTGCGACAGTTCCCGTGCGGGAAACGGCAAGGAGGGCTTTGTCCTCACACCCGACCATATTTTCTGCCATACTTTTTTAAATTCCTGTATCATTCCCATTGTGGATATTAATACAATAAAGGTAAACAAGAAACTATTCAGCAAAGGCATTTTTGCAACCACCTTTACCGGAGAACAGATAAAACTTCCGAGCGTTATTCCCGGTAAATATCAGAAAGCATTCTCGGAAGTCATGGACAGTTTTATTGATTATCTTCAGGAAAAACCGGAGTCCCGGAGTATTGAATATATGTCAAAAGAAAAACATGACATCATCCACTGCTACCGGTGCGGCTATGCCTATAAGGGCGGTAATGTATGTCCGAAATGCGGAAGTAAGATGAACCGTTAAGACGGGGAATCCTTCAAAATATACACGGTGAGTTCGAGACCTTCCTCACCTAAAACAAAACTAAAGGAGATTAAAAAAATGAAAACTCAAAAAACACAGACGGTTCCCATAGGAACCACACATTCTCATGCGCTTTTTATGGCGCAGGCAGCTATGATTGCCGCCATCTATGTTGTGCTGACCTTTATTGCCAACGCCTTTGGACTTGCCAACCATAACATACAAGTCCGCATTTCAGAAGCACTCACGATTCTGCCTTATTTTACCCCGGCTGCCATACCCGGACTCCTTATCGGCTGTCTTATCAGCAATATTTTAACAGGCTGTATCCTGCCTGATGTTATCTTTGGCAGTTTCGCTACACTGGTTGGCGCATTAGGCACTTATGCACTCAGAAAATGGAAATGGTGCGCACCCGTTACCCCTATTCTCGCCAACACACTTATTGTTCCTCTTGTGCTGATTTACGGCTATGGATTTTTAATTGACGGCGTTTCCATCGCATACTGCTATGGCTACTATGCACTGACTGTTGGAATCGGAGAGATTATCTCCTGTGGTATATTCGGTATGATTCTTTTATTCACATTGGAAAAACATGCTGACAGGATTTTCTCAAAAATATAACTTTTGCATGTCGTTTATTCGTATAATTTCTAATAGAAGTGTCTCCAACGGGAGACACATCTAAACAAAAATGAAGTGTGGATTTTTCTCCACACTTCATTTTATATTCTACCACATTTCAAAATTAAAGTCTATTCTTTTTTTAAATATTCTATACAATAATAATATACAGTGTGAAAAATAAATTTTTCACACCACGAAAGGCAGGGATACAGATGAATCAGGAAGAAGAAAACTATCTTAAGGAAACGCTTGCCGTCATCCACGACAACATAAAAAGCTACGAGAAAGAAGTTTCCGCTATGCAGGCATCTATTGACGAAATGCTGGAACGCTACCATGATAACGATGTAGAACTCTATACGATACTGTGCAATACCATTACACTTCATGATCATATGAAACATGCGTTGGAGCGAAATGAGAAAGCAAAGTATAAGCCGTATTTCGGCAGGATTGTCTTTTATGATGACGCTCTGAATAGAGAAGAGTCCATCTATATCGGCAAAGGCGGCATTTCCAAAGATACGACCCACTGGATGGTGACAGACTGGCGCGCTCCTGCCGCTAATGTCTATTATGAAAATACGCTGGGAAAATGCAGTTACCGTGCACCCGACAATGTAGAAATTCCAATCGATTTAAAATTAAAACGGACTTATGAAATTGAGGATGGAAAACTGCTTGACTTTTTTGATACGGAAGTTGTTGCCAATGACGATTTGCTGACGAAATATCTTGCCAAAAATAAGCAGGCTGTACTCGGAGAAATCATCGCAACCATCCAAAAAGAGCAAAACGAAATTATCCGGAAATCCCCTTACCACAATATCATTGTCCAAGGTGTTGCAGGCTCCGGAAAAACCACCGTTGCCATGCACCGGATTTCCTATATTTTATACAACTATAAAGAGCGCTTCAAACCGGATGATTTTTATATCATCGGAAGCAACCGGATTTTATTAAATTATATTACGGGCGTATTACCGGACTTGGATGTCTACGGCGTCAGACAAATGACAATGGAACAGCTTTTTGTACGCCTTTTATATGAAGAATGGGATGAAAAGAAATACCGAATCAAGCCGCTTAATAAAATGAGTACGCAAAGCAACCGCAAAGGTACGCTGCAATGGTTTTATAATTTAGAAGAATATTGCCGTAATCTGGAATGGGAATTGATTCCGCGTGAATCTGTTTTTCTCAAAAAAAAGATTTTGCTTTCCTCAGATGCGGTTGAACGCTATATCAGGGAGAATCCTGCTATCTCCATGCAAAGTAAAATTAATATGCTGAATGAAAGACTTATAACCAAAATAAAAGACGAATTTCTTGGAAAAGGAATCCCTTATACGGAAGAAGAACGAAAAGCTATCCTCAAATCATATAGGGGATGGTACAACAGAAAGCCCCAAAAGCAATCCATATATAAGATTTATCATGACTTTCTGCTAAAACAATTCACCAAAGACCAAGCAACAGCCTTTCCGGATACGGAATTTGATATTTACGACCTTGCTGCACTTGCCTATATATACAAACGAATTAAGGAAACCGAAGTCATCAGCGAAGCTCATCATATTGTCATTGATGAAGCACAGGATTTTGGTATGATGGCATACTGTGTCTTAAACTTCTGTATAAAAGACTGTACCTATACGGTTATGGGCGATACTTCCCAAAATATTCACTTTGGTTATGGACTCAACGACTGGGAATCTTTAAAAGCCCTCCTCCTGACGGACAGTATGGACAGTTTTGGCGTCTTGAAAAAAAGTTACCGGAATACAATAGAAATTTCCGAATTTGCTACACAGATTCTCCGTCACGGAAAATTTCCTATTTATCCTGTAGAGCCTATTATTCGTCATGGTACTCCGGTACAGCTTTTAGAAATAAAAGAAAAGGCTGCTTTCTATAAGAATGCTGCTTCTCTATGCGAAACCTGGCAGCAAAAAGGACTTGATACAATTGCCATAGTCTGTCGAAATTATGAACATGCCAAAGATGCTGCAAAAGAGTTAAAGCACTATATTAAAGTAATGGACTGCAACTTGGAAAAAGCAGTCTTTGGAAGCGGCATCATGGTACTTCCGGTAGAATATACAAAAGGCTTAGAGTTTGACGCCGTTTTAATTCTTAATCCCACAAGAGAAGATTATCCTGTAGATGACGGACACGCAAAACTTCTATATGTAGCCGCGACCCGTGCGCTCCACGAACTATGCGTACTATATCGTGAAAACCTTACCGGACTGATTGCTGACCCTGTGCCGGACGACAATACTATAGAAACAACAGAGCCTGCGACTCCTCCTGTTTCAGCTACAGACATGGCTGCCACAAAAACCCCATTGTCAGCTATAGCTTCACAAGAAAAAGAACCTGTTAATACAAAACCCTCCGCCAAAAAGAAAGTGGTGATTGCGCGTCCTAAAGAGACACAGAAACCAATACCCCATACGCCCGCTAGGACGCCTCAAGCCTTTTCGCAGGAATTCGTTCCCAGAAACACAATACAGAACAAGTTGCCGCCTGCAAGCGAAATACAAATAGCATTTGGCGATATGCCTCCTACGGAGAAACTGCGTCCGGCAGGCCATGCAAAAATTGACCTTGCAGTCCGCTGGGCAGCAAAACAGGAGGATGGTCTCTACTTACAAAGCCGCTATGGGGTCTTACGTTTATCCCCTGTCGGCAGCGCGATTATTCGCGTTACATTTGCAAAAGGATCAGAACAGCCGATACAGGAAACAAATCCCAAAATCGATGTTCATCATATTGACAACAGATGGATGTACAGAGAAGTTAGCGGCAATATAGAACTCACAACTGATGAACTTTGTCTGCAGGTGAATAAACAGACCGGTGCCATCCGCTATCTGACGCGCGATATGAAACTTCTGCTTGCAGAACGAAGTAAAGAATGCCGTCAAATAGAAAACGGTATAAACGGGGCAAGTAAAACATGGCTTTTTCTGGACTGGCAGAAGGGAGAAAACTTATACGGTATCGGAACACAAGGCAGCGCTAATATTACTCTGCGTGGCACGGCAAAATATTTTTCACACGGAAAGCAATCCGATGACCTGCCGTTTCTTCTTTCCGATAAGGGTTATGGAATACTTTTACCGACAGATAATCCGGCGATGTGCTGCGATATTTCCACCTACGGTTCTTATCTGTATACGGAAAATGAGACGCAGATAGACTATTATTTTATTGCCGGAAAACAAGCGAATACCATTTTAAATGCGTATGCTTATCTTTGCGGGAGGAGGTGACAAATAAAATAATATATTGCTAAACATTGAGAAGTGCAAATTCTGCTAATAGTTTATCTCCAGAGTCTGCACTTCTTCCGGATTATCTTTCATTCTTGCAACAATAGTGCAAATTCCGTGTTCGCCTGCAGGGATTGTATATTCTTTGTTCTCAGAGAAATCTTGTATCATTTCTTGCCTTCTTTCTCCTTCTTCCTCATCTATTGTCAAAATAATTCTGTATTCCATTCCCTCTTCTCTATTAGATGCTATTCGAAATGTCAGCGTTTTGCCCAACTCTATTGATTCTTCGGCAGTCTCGGATTGTCTATAATATATTCCATACATAGCAGGAGACTCTACCTGCAATTTTTCGGCATAGGAAGTATAGAAATAATTTTCATTTTCATTTACATCTCTGGATACAACTTCGCTGAAGAAAGGGGTAAACATGCTTGCACCTGCATAATTCAGATGACCAATATCCTTAAAATACTCACCATGTTGTATCGGCAAATATTCATCCTTTGCTAAGTTAAAATCATAAAACGGCACACTATATTCTTCAGAAATTTCTTTTATCTGATTAATATAATTATCATAATTTTCCGTACTGATAATCTGTAGTTCATCAATTGGGGAAACAAAAAGCGTAATAGGAATATCCCGCTCCTGACAATAGCTAATTATTTTACGAAGATATTTTTCACTTTTTTCTCCAAGTGGATTTTTTTCTAAAATTCTTTCTTGATAGTATATTCTTGATTCACTTAAAAACTCCCTCGTAGAATAGAAATAACCTTGTCGCATAAATTCTGTTGTACATCCATCATCATCTTTATAATAATATTGATAAGATAAATACGATTCTTCCTTTTTCTCTTCCACTGTTTTTCTGATATACTCCCAATTATCTATATTTGTTCGATATCTGATAAATGGTAATAATGCATCAATATATCTTTCAGTATCAGAAGACGATAATAAATATTGAAATTTATTATTTGACCATCTCATGAAATCAGTATTTTCCCAATTCGGAAGATACCCTCTATCTATTGGATCCTCATTAAAACTAAAATTATCTTTTGTAGTACACCAATAATATAATTCCAAATATACATGTGATATAGAATTACTTTTATCAGCCTCTTGCAAAAGATAGTAAGAACCATTTAAGAACTGACTGTTTGACGATAAATTATAATTATATTGTCCATTCATATCGTCAAGCTGCATGGGATTAATATCACAGTATACATGCGAAGAACCCAGATAAAGGTTATCAATGTTTCTAGTATCTTCATAAAATCGATGCCAGAGAATACGTCCCCAATTATCCTCTTTAACATACATATAGTTAAACACATCGGATATTTCGCAAAAAATGAATAATGCGCCTATAATTCCTATAATTCTCTTCCAACATACGCATAAATTCCTATTAGCCATTCTATCCCCATCTTTCATTTTTACTCTCCATTATTAAAACTGAAAATAAATAAACTGCTGCGCATCGTACATTTCCCCATAACATCCATATAACAAAATAGTAAAAATCAGTAACATAACTATCAGCGTACGAAACCACCATCCTTGCCGCAAAAATATAATTAATACATCTTTTCCCTTATACTTATGATAATCTACTATAAATAAGGCAAGAATCGAAAGGTATAGCACATTCATGTAATTTCTTGCCACCCCCAGTTCATACAAAGAACCATCAAAAAGGATTGTCCAGTTATTTATTCTAAAAATATTCCTAATTAGTTCAAGCGAAATATCTAACTCTCCGGCACGGAAGAACAGCCAGGTAAATGTTACTAACATAAATGTTGTCACTGTCTGAAATAAGCGCCTACTAAAGCATGTCGCTCCCTTCTTCTCAGAACTTATCTCATGTCCTCCGCACTTTATTAATAATTGATTCAGTAATCCTATTACAAGCTGCTTTATTTTCATGACAGCATCTGCTATCACCTGATATATTCCATTAAGAAATCCCCATACTATAAACCCTAAAGATGCGCCATGCCACAAGCCGCTAAACGCAAATACCAAGAGAAGATTTTCCTCTTTTCGTAACTTTCCTTTTCTATTACCGCCTAACGGAATATAAAGATAATCACGAAACCATCCTGACAAAGAGATATGCCACCTATGCCAAAATTCCTTTACGCTCCTTGCATAATAAGGAGCCTCAAAATTATCCATTAACCGAATGCCCATCAGTAAAGCAGAACCTCTTGCGATTGTAGAATAGCCATAGAAATCACAATAAATTTGAATAGAAAAAAAGATTGTTGCTACAATAATATAGAGCCCCTGATAGCTAACACTATCCCCATATACCGTATTTACAATAATAGCCGCTCTGTCTGCTATTACCATTTTCAGAAACAAGCCATAGAGTACAAGTAATGCACCTTTACGTATATTTTCATATTCTAGTGAATGTGATTCACGCAACTGAACTAAAAGATTTTTGGAACGTTCAATCGGTCCTGCAACAAGCTGCGGAAAAAACGATACAAATAAAGCATATCTTAGAAAATTCTTTTCTGCCTCTATCTCGCCACGATATACATCAATCAAATATCCCAATGACTGTAAAGTATAAAAAGAAATACCTACCGGCAACAAAATACTGTAATTCCAACGCACTTCTGGCATATGGATAAGACTAAAAATGCGGTTTAAATAGCTAAGAGTAAAATCAAAATATTTAAAAAATCCAAGTATTCCCAAACTTAATATCACACATATCGCCAGGCATATTTGCTGCTTCTTTTTTATTTTCTGTAGTACTTCATTTGACACATCAGCTCTTACATCACCCAATCTGTCAATGACTCTTCCCCCAATATAAGTAATAAATGTACATAAAAAAAGCAGTGTAATATATATAGGATTCCACTGCATGTAAAAATAACAGCTAACAGCAAGCAGCCAAATATAGCGTATTTTTTGCGGTATAAAGTAAAATATAAGAACTACAATTGGTAAAAATATAAGATATTGGAGTGTGTTGAACAACATATTGTATTTGACCTGACTTTCACTTATACAACATCATTAGTATTTTTTATTCTTTTTCTATATTTATAGTATATATTTTTGTGATGGAAAGTCAATAGTCTGTTGATAATCATTTTTCATATTAATAGTATATATTTTAATGATATGGATATTTTTCATATTAAGTACAAGGGAAAGGAACGAAATAATATTGTGGAAATATCTGTAGAATTAGGGATGAGAATTCGTTATTATAGAAAAGAAAGACATATTACACAGGAAAGACTTGCTGAGATATGCAGTCTTCATCCAACCTATATTGGTCAGCTTGAACGTGGTGAAAAAAACGCTACAATCGA
>CAMWMM010000100.1 GCA_947175285.1 uncultured Lachnospiraceae bacterium | reverse complement strand
AATCCAGCCATCCGTTATTATCAAGAAGCTTTTCATGCAGGGACAGATTGTGACCGTGAATTCAGAGATAAGCTTTGAAGATGCAGAAAATATTGCCATTGAATTTGAAATTATCTGTGAAAAAGAAGTAAAAGTCGATGTGATTGAAGAACTTCTGAAAGAGGAAGAAGAGGACGAGAGCAAGATGGCAGCAAGACCTCCCGTTATCTGCGTTATGGGTCACGTTGACCATGGTAAAACTTCCCTTTTGGATGCCATCCGGAAAACCAATGTAACAGATAAAGAAGCAGGCGGTATTACACAGGCGATTGGTGCGTATACTGTTACAATTAATAATCAGAAGATTACATTTTTAGATACGCCCGGACATGAGGCATTTACGGCAATGCGTATGCGCGGCGCTAACTCTACGGATATTGCAGTTTTAGTAATAGCTGCGGATGATGGCGTGATGCCGCAGACAGTAGAGGCTATTAACCATGCGAAGGCAGCAGGCATTGAAATTATTGTTGCAGTCAATAAAATTGATAAGCCGAATGCAAATATTGACAGAGTAAAGCAGGAAATGACAGAGTATGAACTGATTCCGGTGGATTGGGGCGGTTCTACGGAGTTTGTGCCTGTTTCCGCAAAATCCGGCGAGGGAATTGAAACACTTTTAGAGACAATTTTATTGACAGCCGAGATTCTGGAACTTAAAGCCAATCCGAACAGACGTGCAAGAGGACTTGTCATTGAGGCGGAACTGGATAAAGGCCGCGGTCCGGTGGCAACGGTACTGGTTCAGAAAGGTACGCTGCATATAGGAGACTTTATTTCCGCGGGCGCAAGCCACGGTAAAGTCAGAGCCATGATTGATGATAAGGGAAGAAGGGTAAAAGAGGCAGGACCTTCTATGCCGGTAGAAATTCTCGGACTTTCCGATGTACCCAGCGCAGGCGAGGTATTTATTGTTCATGAAAATGATAAATCGGCAAAATCTTATGCAGATACTTATATGGCACAGCATAAAGAAGAGATGATTGCGGATACTAAGACAAGAATGTCTCTGGATGATTTGTTCAGTCAGATTCAGGAAGGTAACTTAAAAGAGTTGAATCTGATTGTAAAAGCAGACGTACAGGGTAGTGTGGAAGCCGTGAAGCAGAGCCTTATGAAACTTTCCAACGATGAAATTGTCGTGAAATGTATTCACGGCGGTGTCGGCGCTATTACCGAATCAGACGTGACGTTAGCTTCCGCATCTTCAGCGATTATTATTGGATTTAACGTAAGACCGGATGCAACGGCAAAAGCAACTGCGGAGCGCGAGGGCGTCGATGTCAGACTTTATAAAGTTATTTATCAGGCAATCGAAGATATTGAAGCCGCGATGAAAGGTATGTTAGACCCCGTATTTGAAGAAAAGATTATCGGACACGCAGAAGTGCGTCAAATCTTTAAAGCATCTGCAATTGGTAATATTGCAGGTTCGTATGTACTCGACGGAGAGTTCCAGAGAGGCTGCAAGATTCGTATTACAAGAGAAGGCGAGCAGATTTATGAGGGTGAACTGGCATCATTGAAGAGATTTAAGGATGATGTGAAAGAAGTAAAAGCAGGCTATGAATGCGGTCTTGTTTTCGAGGGCTTTGATAAAATGCAGGAGCTTGATATTGTCGAGGCTTATATTATGGTAGAGGTACCCAGGGTCTAATGTTAGACCCGAGAGAACCTAAATTTTGTTAAGAGGGATTGTTATGCGGAAAAACAGTATTAAAAATACGCGTATTAACGGAGAAGTACAGAGGGTGTTAGCGGAAATTATCAGGGGAGAGTTAAAGGACCCGAGAATCGGGGAAGTAACTTCTGTCATGGCAGTAGAAGTGGCGCCTGATTTAAAGACGTGCAAAGTGTGGGTCAGCGTGTTCGGTGATGAACAGGTACAGGCGGACACACTTGCAGGTTTAAACAGCGCAGAGGGATTTATCAGAAATCAACTGGCACGAAAAATCAATCTGCGCAATACGCCGCAGATACGGTTTATTATGGATCAGTCAATTGCGTATGGCGTCAATATGTCGAAATTGATTGATGAAGTAAATCGTGAGAAGAACTTCTAAAGCTCATGGCATTTCGCTAAGAAGTTCTAAGTCTCACGTATGACAATGAGGAAAGGAGAATCATTGTATCAATGAAAATAATAGATGAAGTACGGGATGCCAAAACCATAGGGATTAGCGGACATGTCAGACCGGATGGTGATTGCATCGGTTCGGTTATGGGACTGTATCTTTATCTGAAAAAGGTATTGCCGGAAGCGCAGATTGATGTGTATTTAGAGCAGCCTGCAGATATTTTTCACTGTATTCAGGGAGTTGATATGATACACTCTGATTTTGATACGGATATGCGGTATGACGTTTTTTTTGCAATGGATTGTAATGCGGAACGTTTAGGAGATGTGGAAAAGCTTTATGAGAAAGCCGGAAAAAGAATTAATATCGACCACCATATCAGTAATACGGGATGCGGAGATATCAATGTGATAGAGCCGGAGCGAAGCTCAACCTGTGAACTGCTTTATGACTTACTGGAAGAGGAACAGATAGATATAGAGATTGCGAAAGCGCTCTATATCGGACTGATTCATGATACAGGCGTCTTTAAGTATTCCAATACTTCTCCGAGGACGCTTCAGACAGCGGCGAAGTTAATTGCATTTGGTTTTGATTTTCCGAAATTGATTGACGAGACTTTTTATGAGAAGACTTACATACAAAGCCAGATTATGGGAAGGGCGATTTTAGAGAGTATTCGTTTCCTGAACGGCAGATGCATTGTCAGTATGGTAAATAAAAAGACGATGAATTTTTATCAGGCAGAGCCGAAGGATTTAGACGGCATTGTCAATCAGCTTCGTATAGTGAAAGGCGTGGAGTGTGCAATTTTTATGTATGAGGCAAGACCCATGGAATATAAGGTGAGTATGCGTTCCAATGGGATAGTGGATGTAGCGGCTATTGCGGTGCAGTTTGGCGGCGGCGGACATGTACGGGCGGCAGGCTGCTATATGAATGGTACATATCATGATGCCATTAACAATTTGTCCCTGCATATAGAAAAACAGCTTAAAGAGTATGATATGAGGATGAAAAATGTATCACGGGATGATTAATATAAACAAAGAGGCCGGTTATACATCCCATGATGTGGTAGCAAAATTACGCGGCATTTTAAAACAGAAAAAAATCGGGCATACCGGAACGCTCGACCCTGATGCGGTCGGTGTGCTTCCGGTGTGTCTTGGAGTAGGAACAAAACTCTGCGATATGCTGACAGACTCGGATAAGGAATATATTGCCGTGTTTTGTCTTGGCATTACAACGGATACACAGGATATGTCGGGAACTGTTTTAACAAGGGAAGAAGTATGCGTAACGCCGGAACAGGTCAAAGAGACAATATATGCTTTTCAGGGTGCTTATGAGCAGATTCCGCCTATGTATTCCGCTTTAAAAGTAAATGGAAAGAAATTGTACGAGCTGGCAAGAGAAGGCAGGGAAGTAGAGAGAAAAGCACGAACTGTCAATATAAAGGAAATAGAAATTTTGCAGATGCAGCTTCCGAAAGTACAAATAAGAGTGGCATGTTCCAAAGGAACTTATATCAGGACATTATGTGATGATATCGGGAAAAAGCTGGGCTGCGGCGCAGTGATGGAATCTTTGCTAAGGACAAGAGCGGGCGTGTTTTATATAGAAGATGCACTGACTTTAGCACAGGTAGAACAGCTTGTGAGGGAGAACAGAGTGCAGGATGTTATCATACCGCCGGACGATATGTTTCCTGATTTACGAAAAGAAAGGGCAAAGAGTCAGTTTCAGAAACAGCTTGTCAACGGAAACAGTCTTACTTTACGGATGCTTAGTGGCAGCAGTGGTTTTTATGATAACGAACAGGTACGTATTTACAGTGAAGAGGGTATTTTTTACGGCATTTACCGTTATGAAGAAAAGACGGAGGGATTTTATCCGGTGAAGATGTTCCTCATGTGAGGGAAAGGCGTGGTACGAATATGCAGATTATACGCGAAACAACTGAATTTTTGCTTCCACGGAAAAGTGTAGTCGCTATCGGGAAATTTGACGGTCTGCATTTGGGACATCAGAAACTTTTTGCAAAAGTCCTTGAGCAGAAAGAAAAGGGGCTTTTAGCGGCTGTTTTTACATTTGACCCGCCGCCGGAGGCTTTTTTCAGTGGGAAAGCGGCAAAAGGACTGATGAGCAGAGAGGAAAAAAGAAGCGCGTTTGAGCGGATGGGAATAGATGTTCTGATAGAGTTTCCGATGAATGAAGAGACGGCGGCAACAGAACCGGAATATTTTATCAAAGACTATCTTGCACATAAGCTGCAGGCAGCAGTCATTACAGCGGGTACGGATATTTCTTTCGGAAATAAGGGAGCAGGAGATGCGAAGCTGTTAAAAGAACTTGCGGGAACTTATGGATACCGCGTGGAAATGATAGATAAAGTAACGATTGCAGGTGAAAGAGTCAGTTCTACGATGATTCGGGAAACGGTAAGAAAAGGTGATATGGAAAAAGCACGGCTTTTTCTCGGGACGCCTTACCGGGTCAGCGGCGTTGTAAGCCATGGCAGGGAACTTGGCAGAAAGTTAGGGATGCCGACGTTAAACCTTTTACCGCCCGAAGATAAATTGCTGCCTCCAAACGGCGTTTATTATTCTGATGTATGGCTGGATGATGTGTGTTATCCGGCAATTTCCAATGTGGGCTGCAAGCCGACGGTAAGCAGTGAACAGATGACGGGAGTGGAAACGTATCTGTATGATTTTAGTGGAGAAGTTTATGATAAAGAGATTGTCGTGGAACTTCTTGTTTTTAAAAGGGCGGAAGTGAAATTTGACGGCATAGAAGCATTAAAAAATCAGATGCGGAAAGATATTGCCGAGGGGGCGGTATACCATGGCATACAGTGTATGCCTTAAAATGCAAAATAAATCTTGTCAGGAAATGTGATTTACTTTAGAATAGAAGTGTATGGGGTTTAGGGAAGAAGTACAAAGGAAGGATAAATGAAAAACATGAATCTGGAAATCATTCTTTCGATGGCAGGCGGTTTAGGGCTTTTTCTTTTCGGTATGCGCGTGATGAGCGAAAGTATCGAAAAAGTCGCCGGTGCAAAACTCAGACAGATATTGGAACAGTTAACTACCAATCGATTTAAGGGCATATTGGTAGGTGTTATTTTCACGGCGATTATTCAATCGTCATCGGCTTGTACCGTTATGGTAGTCAGTTTTGTTAACTCCGGACTGATGACATTATATCAGGCGGCAGGCGTTATCTTTGGTGCAAATATCGGTACGACGGTAACTTCCCTATTGGTTTCTTTTAAACTGGAAAAAGCGGCGCCTGTTATTCTGCTTGCGGGTGTTATTATTGTAATGTTTTGTAAGAAGCAGAAATTGACAAAGTTCGGTGAGGTTATTGTTGGCTTCGGTATTTTGTTTATGGGGTTAAGCGCCATGTCGGGAGCCATGTCAGGCATGAAAGATTCACAGGCGGTATTAGAGATGTTTGCGTCTTTGCAGACTCCCATACTGGCGGTTTTGCTGGGCACGGTACTGACGGCGGTGATTCAGAGTTCTTCCGTTACGGTCAGCATAATGGTCTTAATGGCAAATCAGGGACTGCTTGGACTGGATATGTGCATGTTTATTATTTTAGGATGTAATATCGGCGCCTGCACATCCGCTTTATTAGCTTCTCTAGCCGGTAAAAAGGATGCGAAAAGAGCAGCGTCGATTCATCTTATTTTTAATGTTATCGGAACGGTTATTGTCTATATTTTATTTAGAATTAATGTAGATTTGGTGGTTGATGTATTGTCGGGGATTGCTCATCAGGATGCAGGACGTGTCGTTGCTTATGCCCATATTGCCATTAAGCTGTTTCAGGTTATTATCATGTCGCCGTTTATAGGCGGTATCGTGAAGCTGACTTACATATTGGTACCCGGCAGTGATAGAAAAATCGGCTACCGCGACAGCCATCAGTTGAAGTATATCGGCGAAACAGTCGTGTTCAATCCGGCAACGGCTGTTGTGGAAGTTATCAAGGAATTAGACCGTATGGCGTCTTTGGCAGGTGAGAATTTGAACCGTGCCATGAATGCCCTGATTACACTGGACGAAGAGGAAATTAAGGAAGTTAAGGAAGTAGAGGAAAATATCGACTTCTTAAGCCATGCGATTACGGATTATCTTGTAAAGATTAACCAGGCGACACTTCCGATTGAGGACTTAAAGAGTATCGGTGCATTGTTCCATATTGTCAATGATATTGAGCGGATTGGCGACCATGCGGAAAATATAGCGGAAGCGGCGGAACATCGAAATGATACGGGGGTTGCATTCAGTAAGGATGCGCAGGCTGATTTGGGATTGATGCTTGATATGGTCAATACCCTGTTGCGCTTCTCCGTGGAGATGTTCGTAAAAAGTTCGGAAGAACATGCGGAAGATGTTACACATTTGGGAGAGGCAATTGACGAGAAAGAGAAAGAATTACAGCAGAAACATCTTGAGAGACTGACGAACAATGAGTGTACACCGGAGGCGGGCGTTTTATTCTCCGACATCATATCCGGTCTGGAAAGAGTGGCGGAACATGCGACAAATATTGCGTTTGCAACAGTAGCGGCAGACATATAACCCGAATATAAAACGCTGATAGTACCCTAGTTGACAAGAATTGTAATACTTGTTATAATAATTACACATTTGTAACAAATATGTAACAATTACGAAACAAGCGCGAAACAATTCGGGCGGATGAGGAAGTATCAGCGGGGTATAAGGGATGAAACGAAAAGAAGTAATATGTTGTCTTTTGTTATGTGCCATATTGTATCAGCCAATCAGTGCTTTTGCCGTAGAAGGGCAGAATGATTCTTCTGTGCGTACGGAAGCGCAGGATGATAAAGAAGAAACTGAAACAGTACAGTCTGTTTTCGACGGTCTGACAGCGGGCGCTGATTTACTTGGAAGCAGCAGTGACAGCAAGGTGACGGATATTATTCCGTCCGTAGAAGAAAAAGATGATATAGATGAAACTGATGTGTCAGAAGATATGGATGTCGCAGAAACGGAAAGCACAGATACCATATCCAATATCAGTGACCTTTTAGGAGGACCGGTTGGCGTATCTTCTATTGTGGAGGCCAGGAAAACGGTAGAAGAATATGCGAAAGCCTATGAAGAGGCTAAAAATGCGAACTGGGGATATACTAATTTAGGTATTGCGAATGTAGATAATAATCTGAATGTCAGGGCAATACCGGGGGAAGATGGAAAACTGGTAGGAAAGCTTCCCAAAGATGCAGCCTGTGAAGTATTGGAATCGGATGGAAGCTGGGCACATATCCAGTCCGGAAAAGTGGATGGTTATGTAAGCTGTGATTTTCTTTTGACAGGACTGCAGGCAAAGAGGAGAGCAGAGGAACTTGCTACTACCATTGCAACCGTAACGACGGATTCCTTGAAAGTACGGGCGGAAGCAAATACGGATTCGGAAGTCATTACTCTTGTACCGAATGGTGAGCAGTTGGAAGTTGTGGCATCAGAGGGTGACTGGGTCAGAGTATATCTGGATGATGAAGAAGTGTTTGTATCTGCACAGTATGTGCAGGTAGATGCCAGATTAAATACGGCAATTACCATGACAGAACTTTTATACGGACAGGGCGTATCGGATGTGCGTGTGGATTTGTGCCAGTATGCAAAAGAGTTTTTAGGAAATCCGTATGTATGGGGCGGAACCAGTTTAACAAACGGTACTGACTGTTCCGGTTTTGTTCTCAGTGTTTATAAGAAATATGGTATTTCTTTACCGCATTATTCCGGTTCACAGGCAAAATGCGGAACTACCATCAGTTTGTCGGAAGCTCAGCCGGGCGACCTGATATTTTATGGAAAAGGTTCGACAATTAACCATGTGGCAATTTATATCGGCGGAGGACAGGTAATTCATGCCAGCAACCCGAAGACAGGTATACGTATTTCCAATGCCACTTACAGAACACCGTTAAAAGTAGTAAGAATTTTGCAGGATTAGATATATTATAATATGTAATATTTTTGACAATAGAAAGCCCGCTCTGCGAGCTTTCTATTGTTTTTATGTGGGGGTGCTTGTATAATGGGATTTGGAAAGCTGGAGAAAGGACAAGATTGTAACGATGAATAATTCGGTTGGTTTCAATGATATAAAAAAAGAGTATAATTTCAAAAAGAAAGAAAATACCATAACAGAACTTCTTTTACTTGGAGGAGTGGTTTTATTTCTGCTTATGATAGTCATTACAAATATTTTTCATTTTACTTATCGGTTGGATGCCGATATTTCTGCCGAAGTTGTTCTTGGCAGAGAAATATGGGATATGAAACAGATTGTTCCGGATACATGGTATATTTCAACTGAAGCCAGAATTATCGGTCCGTTGGATTTTGCGGCACTCTTTTATGGATTAACACATAACATGGTACTGTCAATGGGTCTGGCATGTTGTGTAATGACGCTGCTAATTACATTCAGTATGTTTTACTTTGGAAAATCTCTTGGTTTAAAACTTCAAGATAATCTGCTTTTTGTTTTCATGGGTCTGGCACTTCCGGTACTTTTTGATTTTTTGGAAATGCTCTATTTATATGCATGTTATTATGCGATTCATGTTGTCAATCTTTTCCTGACGATGGGAGTATATGTGACGGCAATCAGGGAAAAAAGAATAAAATGGGGCGTCTTTGCGCTAAGCATTCTTTTAGCGCTTGGACTCGGTATACAGGGAGTAAGGGGCATTCTTGTGTTTTACGGTCCCTTGTTCGGCATAGAATTGTGTAGAAATCTTTATTGGCTGTATTGCAGGAAGAAAGCGGATAAAACGGATAAATTTGTAAGCCTGTGGGTGGCTGCGCTATTAGTTCTTAGTTTTATCGGAACACTTTTTCCGGTATCTATCGGGCAGGAGATGTCGAGAAACATTAGGAAAGGATTTCAGAAATTATTTACCGAAGTCATACCGAATATGGGGGTGGCTATTGGTCTGAGCGCTGCGAATCCGGCGGAAAAGATTGCGCTTGTCTTTATGGTGGTGACTGTTATTATACTTGTGGGAGATATTCTTTGGCGGATGCTTCAAAGAAAAGAAATCGAGGCGGGCGAATGGGCTTTTCTTGTAATATGTGCTTCTCCTGTTATAACGGCTTTCATGATGGCGTTTACGACTTTTGAAACAACTGAAAGATATTATTTCATGCTTGTTTATGCGATGGCATTTGCTGCAGTTCTGGCATTTAATAAATTGCGTGGAGGGCAGAGTAGGCAGTCAGGAAAGATTTTGCGTCTTTTACTTTCCTTGTCGATTGCAGTTATCACAATTTCCAACTTATTTACCATTTATCTTCCGATTATGAAAGCGGATGAACCGCCGCAGACGAGAGAGTATGAAATTGCAAAATACTTAGAGGAAAATGATTTCCGAATAGGTTATTCCACTTTTTATCATGCCAATAGCCTGACAGTCCTGACAAATGGAAAAGTCAGAGTGGCGGCGGTATCTTCTTTAGATAAGATGAATGTATGCAGGTGGCTGAGCAGTACTAATTGGTATGTGCCGAATGTTCCTTATGAGGAAAGGACTGCATACATTATTCCGGAGGAGAAAATGGAAGATTTCGCAAAATTTTTGGAGCTTCATGAGGAAGATATGTGCTTAGAAACACAGATTGGACATTATTTCATTTATAGCGCTGATTATAATTTTTCCAATTTTGAATATTGAAATTTGGAGTAGAAAATTTCCGCAAAAATTCTGCTTTTTAACCTTGTCAGGCAGACTCTCATGTGGTAAAATATTCAAGTATGAGTTTCAGCCGATGCTCAGGACAGGGAGAACTCCAACCCGTTCTTAGCGTCAGGCGGTTATAAGAAAGAGAGGAGAAAAATATGATTTCCAAGGAAAAGAAAACAGCAATTATCAAAGAGTATGCAAGAACAGAGGGCGACACCGGTTCACCGGAAGTACAGGTTGCAATTTTGACAGCAAGAATTCAGGAGCTGACAGACCATTTAAAAGAGAATCCGAAAGACCACCATTCCAGAAGAGGTCTGCTTAAGATGGTTGGACAGCGTCGTGGACTTCTTTCTTATTTGAAAGATAAGGATATTGAAAGATATCGTACATTGATTGAGAGATTGGGACTTAGAAAATAAAAGAGGCAGATACAGGGCTGGCGGACGCTAGCCTTTTTGCCTTTCATGTAAGGAGAGATGACTATGTATAAGAGTTACACAATGGAACTTGCCGGACGTACACTGCGCGTTGATATCGGCAGAGTAGGAAAACAGGCAAACGGATGTGCATTTATGCAATATGGGGAAACAACCGTATTATCGACTGCAACAGCATCAGAAAAACCGAGAGAAGGGATTGATTTCTTCCCTTGCAGTGTGGAATATGAAGAGAAATTGTATGCCGTAGGAAAAATACCGGGAGGCTTTAATAAGCGTGAGGGAAAGGCATCTGAAAATGCGATTTTGACAAGCCGTGTTATCGACAGACCGATGCGTCCTCTGTTTCCGAAAGACTATAGAAACGATGTTACTTTAAATAATATGGTTATGAGTGTTGACCCGGAGTGCCGTCCGGAACTTGTAGCAATGCTTGGTACGGCAATTGCAACAAGTATTTCCGATATTCCGTTTGACGGTCCCTGTGCGATGACGCAGATGGGTATGATTGACGGTGAGTTTATTGTAAATCCTTCTCAGGAACAGTGGGATAGCGGCGATTTGCAGATGACAGTAGCTTCTACTGCCGAAAAGGTTATGATGATTGAAGCTGGAGCAAATGAAGTACCGGAAGCAAAGGTTATTGAAGCAATTTATAAGGCTCACGAAATTAACCAGACAATCATTGCATTCATTAAGCAGATTATGGCAGAGGTAGGAAAACCGAAGCATGCATATGAGAGTTGTGCCATTCCGGATGAGATGTTTGAAGCAATGAAGAAAATCGTAACGCCGGAAGAGATGGAGACAGCGGTTTTCACGGATGAAAAGCAGGTTCGTGAAGAGAATATCAGAAACATTACGGAAAAATTTGAAGAGGCATTTGCTGAAAATGAAGAGTATCTTGCCATTCTTTCCGAGGCTGTATATCAGTATCAGAAAAAGACAGTGCGTAAGATGATTTTAAAAGACCATAAGAGACCGGATGGCCGTGAACTGACACAAATACGTCCTCTTGCAGCGGAAGTAGATATTATTCCGAGAGTACATGGCTCAGCAATGTTTACCCGTGGACAAACACAGATTTGCAACGTATGTACATTGGCGCCTTTATCCGAAGTACAGAGAGTAGATGGTCTTGACGAGAATGTTACATCGAAAAGATATATGCATCACTACAATTTCCCGTCTTATTCCGTAGGAGAGACAAAAGTAAGCCGCGGACCGGGACGAAGAGAAATCGGACATGGTGCGCTTGCAGAGCGTGCATTGGTACCGGTTCTTCCGTCTGAGGAAGAGTTCCCGTATGCAATCCGTACCGTATCGGAAACATTTGAATCTAACGGTTCCACCTCTATGGCGTCTACCTGTGCATCCTGTATGTCCTTAATGGCGGCAGGCGTACCGATTAAGAAAATGGTTGCAGGTATTTCCTGTGGTCTTGTAACAGGTGAGACTGATGATGACTTTGTACTTCTGACCGATATTCAGGGACTCGAAGATTTCTTCGGCGATATGGACTTTAAGGTAACAGGTACACATGAGGGAATTACGGCAATCCAGATGGATATTAAGATTCACGGATTGACAAGACCGATTGTAGAGGGTGCGATTGCAAGATGCCGTGATGCACGTGAATTTATTATGGCAAATTGCATGACTCCTGCG
>CAMWMM010000099.1 GCA_947175285.1 uncultured Lachnospiraceae bacterium | reverse complement strand
ATAATAAATACTGTGATAAATCCCGAATGCAACTACTCCCATACAAACAGCTGCAATCCCCGGTTTTACATACGTTTTCATAATCTCTTCACGATATTTCAAATACCGCTTTACCGCAGAATGATTCAAGATGCACATAATCAGAGAATATACGATATTGGCTATTGCAAGCGCATAAAGATTTAAATCCGTATAAAGCAGCAGCGCAACCAGCAAACCAACCTGTGCTGCCAGTGCAACAACTGCATGGATAACCGGAATATTGACCTTTCCGATACCCTGTAAAACGGCATTCGTCAACGTGGAAAGTCCATAAAGGATAACGGTAATGCCAAGTACCCGGACGAGTTCCGATGCAGTATCAAGCGCCTCTTTCTGCGGATAAATAAACTGCACAATTGGTTTTGAAAGAACAAATAAGCCTACCGCTGACGGTATCGCAATTAACATTGTCATCCGTATTGCCTGACTTACTTTGTGCCTTGTTTCATTCTCCTTGTGAGTAGAAAAAGTAGCTGAAATACCGGGGATGGATGCAGAAGACATCGCGGATGATATCGCAATCGGAATATTCACGATCGTAATCGCCTGTGTTGCAAAAATACCATACTGAATAGCAATCAGCGCTTCATCCAGTCCCTCTATATCCTTCATGATACTCTGATAAATCTTCATATTAACGACCGTAGAACAATTATAGATAAAAGTACTCAAAATAAATGGCGTAACAGTTGATATTATAACTTTGAAAATGTCTCCGTAGCTTTCCTGATGCGGTGTATGGTCTCTTTCAACTCTCCTTCTAATCACATCTTTGTTCAGCCTGTACATGCCAAACATAAACAAAAGTGCTATTAAGACACCTGCCCCCGTGCCCAGAGCGCTGCCGGATGCTCCGTAAATGGCTCTTGTCGTCTCACCTTCATCCGCAACAAGTCCTATCAGCAGATATGCTGCAAGCATACTGACTGCCGCGTTTAAAATCTGCTCTAAAATTTGGGAAATAGAGGTGTGCATCATTGTTCCGTGTGCCTGAAAATATCCCCGCAGTACGCCGAGCAGACCGGAAAAGAAAATAGTGGGCGCGAAAACACGCAGTACCGGAACGGCATTCTCCACATCCACAAGAAATGACGCGCCGAAAAACGCAAATAAAGATGCCGCCGCACCAACTATCACAACGTAAATCAGAGCGCACTGAAATACCCTCTGGGCATTTCGATATTCCTTACAAGCCAATCGCTGCGCAATGACTTTTGAAATGGCAGAGGGTATACTGTACGAAGAAACCAATAAAATAATGGTATACATATTAATGGCACTGCTATAATATCCGTTTCCTTCCAGACCGATGATACTGGTCAGTGGACTTCTGTATAACAGACCAATGATTCTGACGATAATGCCGGCTGCTGCAAGAATACCGGCCTGAAGCACAAAACTGTCTTTCTTCTTTTGTTGTGCCATATTCTGTTTCCATCCATCCTTTAAGGTGCAAAAACTGTTAGCCTATCAGCCAGTCATACATTTCCTGATACTTTTTCGCAGATACATGCCATGAAAAGTCTGCTGCCATAGCACGATCCACTATCTTATTCCATTCTCTCTTCTTATCATAGTAGATGCGTTCTGCATAACGAATGGTACTTAACATTTCATGTGCATTGTAATTCTTAAAGCTGAAACCTGTACCAATACTTTCATATTCGTTATACGGTTCAACCGTGTCTTTCAATCCGCCTGTTTCCCGCACAATCGGAACTGTACCGTAACGCAGGGACATTAACTGGCTTAAGCCGCATGGCTCAAATAATGACGGCATCAGGAATGCATCACTTGCCGCATAAATTTTATGGGAAAGTGCGTCGGAATAATAAATATTTGCTGAAACTTTCCCGTGATACTTCCAGTCGAAGTGACGGAACATATTTTCATATTGCTCCTCACCGGTTCCAAGCACCACGATCTGAACATTATCCTGACAAAGTTCATCCATCACATAGGCAATGAGGTCAAAACCTTTCTGTCCGGTCAGTCTGGAGACTATACCAATCATCATGGATTTGTCATCCTGTGTCAGTCCCAGTTCCTCCTGTAATGCACGTTTATTTTTAATTTTTTCTTTGCGGAAATTCATCGCGTTATACGCAAAAGGAATATTCTTATCTGTCTCGGGATTAAAATCTTCATAATCAATACCATTTACAATACCGCGCAGGTCATTGGATCTTGCACATAAAAGACCGTTCAGACCTTCTCCGTAAAATGCAGTTTTAATTTCTTCCGCATAAGTATCGCTGACCGTTGTAATCGCATCCGCATAAACCAGACCGCCCTTTAACAGGTTGGCATCCTTATAAGCTTCCAGCTTATCAGCCGTAAAGAAATAATCCGGCAGTCCGGTAATCTCTTTAACCCCTTTTACATTCCATTTTCCTTGGAATTTCAGGTTATGTATCGTCATAACAGTCTTAATGCCGCGGTAAAATTCACTTCCCTGGAATCTCTCTTTTAAGTAAACCGGAATCAATCCTGTCTGCCAGTCGTGACAGTGAATTAAATCCGGTCTGAAGTCGATTACCGGTAAAATGGACAGCGCCGCTTTACAGAAGTACGCATATTTTTCAATTTCAAATAATGCGTTATCGCTGTATGGCTTAAATCCGTTAAAAAAGGACTCATTATCAACAAAGTAATATTTTACCCCATCTACTTCCGCTTCCAAAATACCCACGTATTCATTCTTCCAATGAAAGTCCATATAGAAATGTGTTCTATATTGCAATAAATCTTTCATCTTCTGTGTCATACAGGTATATTTGGGAAGAATGACCCTTACATCAAAATATTCCTTATCAAGACATTTGGGCAGGGAGCCGACAACATCCGCCAAACCGCCTGTTTTGATAAAAGGTACCCCCTCTGATGCAACAAATAAAATCTTCTTCATGAAATAACCCTCCAATTTCAGATATAACTTCCAAAGAAGCTGCTTCTGTTATTATACCTCATTTTGCTCGGTAATAAAAGGATTAATTTCTATTAATTACTAAACACGGTATTGCAGACGTATTTTATCTGCAATCAGCGCAATAAACTCCGAATTGGTCGGTTTTCCTTTTCCCGTATTAATTGTATATCCGAACAGGGCATCCAGTGTTTCCATCTTTCCTCTCGACCAGGCTACCTCGATTGCATGTCTGATGGCACGCTCTACCCTGCTTGGCGTCGTCTGGTATTTCCCTGCTATGGTAGGATACAGGATTTTCGTAATAGAACCAAGCATTTCCACATCTTCTACAGACATCATAATTGCTTCGCGCAGATACTGATAGCCTTTGATATGTGCCGGAACTCCGATTTCATGTATCATATTTGTAACATCTTTCTCCAAATCATGTTCCTTTTCACCCTTTACCATCTCACTCATTTCTGTCAGAACGCTTTCCTGTCTGCCGGAGGGTACTGTTATCATAATCTGAAATTCTTTATCCCCGCTCATCAAATTATTCAAAATCTGATATACCTTTTCATTATCTCTTGTTACGGTTAAATTTAGTTGTTCCATAAGCTCCTCCATTCTTGCTCAACCTGTGCGTTACACATATTATAAACAATGTTATGGCGCTATGGAACATTTAGTCATCGCCTTTGCATTTTAGAAATCCTCTTCACAGTAATACCTAAAATACATCTCTTTCAGTGTCCTGTATGCTCCTCTTGGCAGATAGATTTTCTTACCGGTATTCAGATAAATATCATGCGCAGAAAAATCTCCCCGCTGTTTACAAGATGCAGGCATTGCTTTTTCCCCTGCGCCTCACAGTAGACAATATCATTTACCTGCACCTTTGCAAGCCTTCCGTCTATTCTGAGTAAAATGTATTTTTTTCGTTCCGCATCTGCAAACTCCAAGAATCTGTCCAGCGCATCGGACAATCTCTTTTCCGTGACCGGCTTTAACAAATATTGTGAAGCGTCTACGTCAAAAGCTTCCAGCGCATATTCTCTGGATGTGGTAAGAAAAACCAGATTCGCCCTGTTTCCCATATCGCGAAGTTCTTTCGCAGCTTCCATTCCCATAGAATCCTGCTGTCCCTTATGACCCGACATGAAAATATCCAAAAAGATTAAATTCGGCGAATAGTTTTTTTCTTTAATCATATAAAGCAATTCATCCACACTCTCAAAGCAGTTAATCGCAAAATTTATTTTCGGATGTTTTTTCTCCGTTCCTAGGTCTCATCCCCTGGTTTCAGGTTCTATATTCATAAGCAGCCTGAACACAAACACACCATTATCATTTTTAAAATCATAATATCCGCCATACTTTTCTGCTGTTCTGATAATACTTGAAACTCCAACGCCGCCCGTAAACTCTGTTTTAGGCTTTTCGTTCTTTTTTTTGAGAGTCAAATGAATAAAACATTCCCGTTCATCCGGAAACTTTTTTACTTCCATACAGGCATAAATCGCATTTTCATAGGCATTGGCAAGGATTGCCACCAAATCAATACTCGGTATCACCAGATTTCTGCCCAGTTCAACATCAAGCGTAACATCAATCCCCCTTAGCCTTTGCGGTATAAGCTGACAGAATATTGTTGACCGCAGTATTTGCGCATATCAATAAAATTTATTAAAATCTGATAGATACGCAGCAGTGTCATTCCGCTGTTAAATCCCGGATTTTAAATATATCCGATTCCAAACAGAATACAGACGGTCATTGCTGCAACACTGACCTTATCCGTTTCTTTTTCCACATAATCGCCAAAACCCTTTATGGAATCTTTGACATATGTATTGAGCAAAAATGCAATCAGCGCAATCAACAGTATACGTGCAATGATATCCGCCCACACATTACGCTCAAAAAAAAGAATGGAGATTTCCAGCCCGCTAAGCACATATATATTACCAATGCTGCCATCCGTACGTAGCTTTCCCAATTTACCACATGCCAGCACAGCCAGAAGCATGCCATAACACCCGTAACAGACTATCGTCTTTTTCCGGCTAAACCGTGATTCGCTCAACAGAGAAAATATCAGAATTGTTCCCACAAGATTGATAGCAAGTCGGATGAATGCTATATATACTGAACCGCCTAACATATTTTACCCCTCTTCTTTTTGTCCGGTAATAATTTCACAAACAGGGTAATAATATCATAGAATGGCTCTACTGCACTAGCATATTTTCAATAAAAATACCATATCCGCTTGCCGCATCCTGAACAAGCACATGCGTTACCGCGCCGACCAGTTTGCCGTTCTGGATGATGGGACTTCCGCTCATTCCCTGAATAATACCTCCCGTTAAACTTAAAAGTTCCTCATCCGTAATTTTTATTACCAGTCCTCTGTTTACATTGCCGTCTTCAAGGTGCAGTTCCGTAATCTCAATATCATAATACTTAGGTTCTCCGGTGACTGAACAGATAATCTGTGCCGCTCCAATCTGCACTTCCTGCTTTAAGGCAATCGGAATTGCCTCATAAGGTGTCTGCTGCACGATTTCATCTTTTAAAGTACCAAAAATACCCTCCGCCGTATTCTCGGTAATCTCTCCAATGATATTCTCATTCTCATATGCGATATATCCTGTCAGTTCTCCGGGAGATCCATCCGTTCCTCTTGTAATACCTACGATTTCCGTTTTATATAAAGTACCCTCGTCCAGCCGCATAAGTGTGGAAGTATCCACATCATTGATGCCATGCCCAAGGGCTCCAAATGTATCGTCCGTATCTACATAAGTCAATGTACCAATTCCCTGTGCATTGTCACGAATCCAAATGCCAAGCTTCCATTCCTCGTTCTGATTACACTCCGGCTTTATTTTAACTTCGGTAATCTCTTCTCCACGCCGTAATGTCATAATCATTTCTTCGCCTTCGGAATCTGATATCATCTGTACAAAGTGTTTTTTATTTTCTACTTTCTCGCCATTGACATCCAGAATATAGTCACCACTCTGCAAAATATATTGTGCCGGAGAAACCGTTTCCCCGCTTGGATTTTCAAACTCTCCGATGCCTACCACCAGCACACCGTCCGTTTTTACATAAATTCCGATTGGTATACCCGACGGTATCAGTGTGGTATCCTGAATAACCTGAATGTCTACACTTTTATATGGAAGAATACCGAATAATTTCAAGTCCATCGTATAATGGTCAATCTGATTCGCCCTTAGTGTAACACCTTTGGAAAAATTAACATGAATGCTCTCTACCTGACTTGAAAGACTCTCTATCGCTTCGTCCTGATATATTTCACCGGATGCCGGTACACGAAAATCAAGTTCCTGTTCGACTCCTGCACGGATTTTAATCGTAGACGGCACTTTTTTCCAATAATCCATATATACGGTTATCATTAATGCAATGAGTCCGGCAGTTAATAGTATATATAAAAATCTGCGATATCTTCTTATTCTATAATCTGTCATTTTCGTGTTCCTTTCCGCTTCTTATCACATGAAAAAAAGAACATACATGTGTATGTCCTTTTTAGTATGTGAAAAAATTTCGATTTTAATTTAATATTGCTTTGATTTTCTTGCCAAATCTTTCATTTCTTTTGCATTATTTAAAACATTTTCCGTAATGGCGGCTCCTCCAAGCATTCTGGCAAGTTCTTCTATGCTTTCCGTTTCAGTCAGTTCACGAATCTGCGTTGCCGTATGTTCTTCTATCACATTCTTTTCAATCAGGAAATGGGTATCCGCCATTGCGGCAATCTGAGGCAGGTGCGTAATACAAATAATTTGATGCTCTTTACCAAGAATCCCCATCTTCTCAGATACTTTCCATGCTGTTTTCCCGCTGATTCCCGTATCAATTTCATCAAAAATAAATGTGTCAATCTCATCCCTGTCTGCCGATACGGTCTTTAGCGCAAGCATAACACGGGACAGTTCTCCGCCGCTTGCAATCTGTGACAGCGGCTTTAGCGCCTCTCCCGGATTCACAGATATCATAAAAGTTATCTGGTCATAGCCGTTTGCGCTGATTTTATCCGTCTCAGGCTCTACTTTGATTTCAAATGCCACATCAATAAAATTCAAATCTATCAATGCCTTTTTTATGGCCTGCGACAAGTTTTCGGCATAGCGGCTGCGGATTTGTGAAATTTCATCACATAACTCTAACAGTTCTTTTTTTAATGTCCGCTCCTCCTGCTGCAGCTTCTCTCTGTAATCATCATAATTTTGATATTTTTCCAGTTTTTCCTGCTGTTTCTCCTGATAAGCTAAAATTTCTTCTATCGTATTTCCGTATTTTGATTTTAAGTGATTTACCAAATCCAGTCTTTTTTCTACCTGTGCAAACAACTCCCCATCATACTCCAGATTGGACAAATAATCTGCTGCTGCTCTGTTGTAATCATTGAGAAGTGCATCAATATCCAATAATTGCCTCTCAAAGTCCTGCAGCGTTTCATCATAAGAGGCTACCACACGCATTTCTCTAAGCGCCCTGCCAATGACATCTCCCGCGCCGCCGTTCTCATAACCGCTCATCTGATGGGCAATCGTCACCGCTTCCTGTATTTTTTGTCCGTTTATGAGCTTCCGGTAAGATTTCTCTAATGTTTCGTCTTCCCCAATAGAAAGCGAGGCTTCTTCAATTTCGTGCACTTCAAATTCCGCAAGAGCAGCATCCCGTTTTCTGGATTCTTCATCAATATCATTTTCAGAAAGCTGTCCCGTCACTTCTTTATACCGCTCATAACTTTTCTTTAGCTTCCGCTTTGGCTCGTCGAGTTCTTCTCCGGCATAATCATCCAGTATTTCCAACTGTTTTCCGGTTTTTAACAGGGATTGATGTTCATGCTGTCCATGAATATCAATTAAAATCTCCGCAAGTTCCCTTACCTGTTTCGCACTGACCGTCTCACCGCCGACTTTGCACACGGATTTTGCAGGCATAATTCTTCTTTGCAGAATAACCGTTCCGTCCTCTTCCATCGGCAGTTCCAATTCCTGTATTTTCTGACGCTGCTTTTCTTTTTCTACCTGAAAAACCAGTTCGATAAGCGCATAATCCGCCCCGGTACGAATCAGCTCTTTTTCCGCCTTAGCGCCGAGCGCAAGATTCACTGAGCCGATAATGATTGATTTGCCGGCTCCTGTTTCACCCGTCAGTATATTCAGACCATTCCCGAAATATACTTCCGTCTCATCAATTAATGCAAGATTTTTTACATATAAACTTACTAACATAATTTTAAGTACCTATCATTTTCTCTATTTTATCCATAACAAGTATCGTATCTTCTACCGTTCTTACTGCTATCATAATCGTATCGTCTCCGGCAATACAGCCGACGATTTCCGGCATTTTCATGGCATCCACCGAAGCCGCAACCGCCATTGCCATGCCTGAAACCGTTTTCATAACAAGAATATTCTGTGCCATATCCATGGAAACATACCCGTCTTTTAAAACACGGATATATTTATCTCCCAACTGTTCATCTTCCCTGTCAAATACCGCATATTTCTGTCTGCCGCCCGCTCCTGCGATTTTAGAAAGTTTCAACTCCCTGATATCTCTTGAAACCGTTGCCTGCGTGACCTGATACCCCTCGGTTCGCAGTCTGTCAGCCAGTTCCTCCTGTGTTTCAATTTCATTATTTTCTATCAATTCTATGATTTTTTCATGTCTGTTTTTTTTCACTCTAACCTCCATGATTCCGCTTCGCGGAATCTCATGAAGAATGCCGCATTATAGGCATTCTTCTGTGTGAAGCTTTAGAAGTTCTTGGCGAAACAGCCCTTGCTGTAAGTCTTAGAACTTCTCTTCACACTAATCGCCCATCTTCTTATGAAGGATTTCAAGAAAGCTTTCCGTGTTCAGTTTCAATATCTCCGTTGTTACCACAGCTTTCTTTATGATAATTTTATCTCCGGTTTTTAATGTGACCTTGTGCGTTCCGTCAAAGTTCGCCTCAACCGTCTGCACTGCCTGCTCTTTCCCTGGCGGAATCTCTATCGTCACTTCGTCTTCCGGTGATAAAACAATGCTTCTGGTATTAAGTGTATGCGGACAAATCGGCGTCAGCAACAATAGCTGTGCTCCCGGCTCCACAATCGGACCGCCTGCAGACAAATTATATCCGGTAGACCCCGTCGGCGTTGCCACAATCATGCCATCTGCACTATAACTGTTTAAAAATCTGCCATTCACATAAATATCAAATTGCAGAATCTGTAAAGAACCGCACCTCGAAATCACAATATCATTGAGGGCAAAATTATTTTCCGCTTCCGTGTCTTTCTCAAACACGCTTCCGGCAAGCATCATTCGCTCTTCTTTGGTATATTCCCCGTGAATCAGCTTGTCAAGCGCACTTTCGATATTGCTGATTTCCACTTCCGCCAGATATCCGAGTGTTCCAAGGTTGATACCAATCAGCGGAATTTCATATTCTACAATATCCCTTGCCGCTTTTAATAAAGTACCGTCTCCGCCCAGCACAATAACACAGTCTATCTCTGCCGGAAGTTTCATATGCTCCGTCTTTTTGCCGCTTACCACTCCTGCCACTTTGGCATCGTGCGCTTCTAAGTATGATGTAATTTCCCTTGTATAACGATATTCCGGGTCTTTTGCCTCATTCGTAATCAGAAAAAAATGTTTCATGTCAATCTCCATTTAATCCAAAACCTGATGAGCCTGCGCTACCGTATCCACAATCAGCATATCCACAGATTCAGGCAAATGCTTTCCCTCAGTTTCAGAAAGAATATCCTGAAGCATTTTCTCGGCTTCCGTCTCTGTCTGGGAAAGAATTTCTTCCGAAAGTTCCTCTTTTTTCTCCAAAAAGAGCAGATATTCAATATTTCCCTCCGGTCCTTTGACCGGGGAAAATGTAAGTTCTTTTACAATAAATCCAACCATATCCGCATAAACAACAATTTTCCGAATCACTTCTTCGTGAATCTGCGGTTCTCTGACAACCCCTTTTTTCCCGACTTTTTCTCTGCCCGCTTCAAACTGGGGTTTAATCAGACATACGATATGTCCCTTTTCTTTTAGTAAGTTCCTTGCCGGAATCAATATCTTTGTCAGAGAAATAAAAGAGACGTCAACAGATGCAAAATCCAGCCTGTCAGCTATATCTTCCGGCTTCATATAGCGGAAATTTGTTTTTTCCATACAAACAACCCGTTCATCCTGACGCAGTTTCCATGCAAGCTGCCCATGTCCTACATCTACGGAATATACTTTATCCGCTCCGTTTTGCAGCATGCAGTCCGTAAAACCGCCTGTGGAAGCTCCTATATCCATGCAGACGGTATGTTCTAAACTAATCGTAAATGTCTCCATTGCCTTTTCCAGTTTCAGACCGCCCCTGCTGACATACTTCTGAGAACCGCCTTTTACTTCAATATGAACTTTTTCTTCTTCAAAAGCGGCGCCGGCCTTATCTTCCCGCTGTCCGTCTACATATACACTGCCTGTCATGATAATCGCTTTCGCCTTTTCTCTGGACGGCGCAAGCCCCTGTTTGACAAGCAATACATCCAATCGTTCTTTCATTATAATCCCCATTCTTACTCAGCTTGCGAGTTTGGGCAAAGGCGTTATCAACGCCTGCACAAACTTGCGTAAACCGAACAAGTTCGGTTGAAAAATCTATTTTTCACACTATATACTCCGCCACAATCTTTTTCACAATGGAGTCCGCATCAATACCGACCTCTTTTTTCAGCAGTTCCACATTGCCATGCTCCACATATTCGTCCGGAAGGGCAATACGAAGCACTTTCGTTTTTTCATGCAGAGTATCCGTGTAAGCTCGTACTTTCTCACCGAACCCGCCGCTTGCAACGTTTTCCTCCATCGTTACAATGAGCTTATGCCCCTTGCATGCGTCTCTTACCGCCTCTTCATCAATCGGCTTTACAAATCTAGCGTTCGTCAAAGAACAGGAGTATCCCATTTCTTTCAACTGTGCCCGCACATCCAACGCCACTTTCACCATACTGCCCACTGCAAGCAGCATGATATCCTTTTCTTCATATATTTTTTCGCTCTTTCCGTAGACAATCGGCTCTCTATAGTCTCCTAAACCGTCAAATGCCTCCCCGCGTGGATATCGTATAGCAATCGGCGCTACAAAAGAAACAGCAAACTTAATCATATCGGACAGTTCCCATTTATTCTTAGGCGCCATAATGTGCATATTTGGTATCGAAGACAAATAGGACAAATCAAAGATACCCTGATGCGTCTCGCCGTCGCTTCCCACCAAACCGGCTCTGTCAATTGCAAAAACAACAGGAAGATTCTGAATACAAACATCATGCAGTATCTGGTCATATGCCCTTTGTAAAAAAGAGGAATAAACTGCCACAATCGGTTTCAGCCCTCCCGCCGCCAGACCTGCCGCAAACGTAACCGCATGTTCTTCCGCAATGCCTACGTCAAAGAATCTGTCCGGATACATGTTCCGGAAACGTTTTAAACCGGTTCCGTCCGGCATGGCAGCCGTAATGGCAACCACTTTTTCATCCCGCTGCCCCAGTTTGCACATTACCGTGGAAAAAATATCCGTATAGTTTGCTTTCGTTCTCGGCGTACTCGGAATACCGGTCTCAATATCAAACGGTTCCGCACCGTGGAATCTCGCCGGATGTCTTTCCGCAGGCGTGTATCCTCTGCCTTTCTGGGTAATTGCATGAATCAGTACCGCTCCTCTGATTTTTCTCGCTTCCCGCAGCATACGCATCATTGCAGTTATGTCATGTCCGTCTACCGGTCCCAGATAAGTAATTCCCATATCTTCAAAGAACATTCCCGGTACAACCAACTGCTTAAAACTGCTCTTGGCACGCCGTATCTGCGATACTACCTTGTCACCGTATTTTGATTTTCCGTGCAGGGAATTATAAACGCCCTCCTTTAAATCCAAATACATATCAGCCGTTCTGATATTGTTCAGATATTTGGAGACACCGCCTACATTTTCAGAAATTGACATATTATTATCATTCAGAATAATGATGAAATTCGTCTCTAACCGGGAAGCATTATT
>CAMWMM010000098.1 GCA_947175285.1 uncultured Lachnospiraceae bacterium | reverse complement strand
CTGCCGTCTTTGCGCCGACTCCCGTAGCTTTGGGAATCGCTTTTGCATCGGCGGCCAGAATCGCAACACGAAGTTACGCCGCAATCATAATGGATAAAATGGCAAGTCCGCCTTTAGGACCAATCCCGTTGACCGTAATCAGCTTCTTAAAAATCTCCAAATCATCTTTTGTTAAAAACCCGTATAAACAAAAAGCATCCTCCCTGACAAGCGTGTAGGTATATATTTTGACAAAATCGCCGATACCTCCGAGTGCATTCACAGTCCTTGCAGATACTTTCACATTATAGCCAATCTGATTAGCCTCGATTACCAGATTATCTTCCGTAATATCTTCTATTGTTCCTTTTAAATAAGCATACATAACTTTTTACAATCCTTTCAATTTCTGTATATACGGTAAAAGGCGCAACGCAACAATACCAATCAAAAATCCCGTAACCGCGCCTGCAATCACTAAAAAAGGCAGATAAAAAGCCGGTGCAAACGTATCCACAACAAAGACGGCAACCAATATCTGCCCGATATTGTGAAAAACGCCGCCGCCGATACTGACTCCCGCAATCGAAAAACATTTTATTTTCCGCAAAAAGAGCATCAGGCAGAAACTGCAAAGCGCTCCCGCAAATGCATAAAGAATCGAATACAGATTCCCGAATAAAAAGCCAGAAAGCAGAATACGCAGCAAATTAACCGTAAACGCCTCTCCCGCACCATATACATACAGTAAAAGAATAACAACCAGATTCGGCAGCCCGAGTTTAATCCCGGGAATCCCGACAGAAAACGGCAAAATAGACTCTATGTAAGATAAAATCAAGGATAATGCCAGCAAAAAGCCAAGCAATGCGGTCTTTTTTCCCATCAGTATACCACTCCGTCCAGTTCTTTCCCCTTTTCGCCCGTAATGGCAATCACTACTTTATGCGGAAGACAGATAATATTCTCCCCTGCCGTTTTGACGGGATAATGATGTACACATAGTAAATCCGGACAATTGCTTTTTACCATTCTGACTTCTCCGTTCCTACACATAAAAATATTATAATTTCCTGTCCGGTTTTCTTCCTCTATCTGCGCTATCTGCGCCGTCCATTCCATGTCTTTTTCTTTTTCCAGTTTCTGCAGCTTCCCGTCTGTCAGCAAATAATATGCTTCTTCCTGCCCTGATAAGAAAATCTTGCCAAGCTCTGTGCCGTCATAAGAAACTTCCATATAGCTTCCTTTCTCACGATGCTGCTGCAAAAACAACAGACCAAGGAACGCAAGCGCCAGTATTCCGAATAAAAAAACAAGATCCGCTTTTTTCATGTTCCCAACATCATCCTTCTAAAAATTGCAGCTTTCTGATTTTCTCATCCTGTATCTTCTCCGTCAATTCATGCAAGTGACTTTGTAAAAAATTATCTTCCAGTCTTGATAACCCCTGTGCCTGCAGCTCCTGTACAATAATATTGCAGATTGCTTCTATAATCAGAACTCTCTCCCATTCCGATTCCGGTTCTTTGACCTGATAAAACAGATTTATCATATCCCCGATTTCAAAACAGACAGGAAGCGTTTTCATACCTCTGTGAATCCATTTATCGAACGGCGCATATCTTCTGTTCAACAGATAGACAAGTTCCATAATCTCCTTGATAAATACATGCAAAGATAATTCTGCGGCAACCCTTTCCCCGCGCCTCATTGCCCTTGCATAGTTGTATTGCCCTGCTCTGGCAGCCCTTGCCATCCGCGCAGTTATTTTTTTAATTCTCACATCCTCCGGATAATAAGACAAAAGTCCCTCTCGTATCGTACTGAATGCACCAAGACGGTCTTCAAATACTTCACCGTTTGTTGCCGATGCCAGATTTTCGTCTTTAAGCATCATCCACTCTTCATTGGAAACCGGAACATGGTCGATACCAAGCAGTCCGTAATAGAAATCCCCGATGCATAAAACGCCTACTCTGCCGCTTCCCGTCTCCTGTTCCACTCTTCCCGGAAATCCCATAAATTCGCGGGGCATCGCATCATAAGCTTCCTGTATCTTTTTCCCATGCTTTCTATATTCATCTTCCGGCAGCCAGATGCAAAAAGACGGTCCGAAATCATGATCTCTTGAAATTTCATCATCAAATCCAAAACATTCCGACCCTCTTCCGATGAGTCCAACTGCAAATGTGTTTTCTATCTCCGGAAATTTTGCAAGCATCGGTTTTCCGTATGTTTCATAATATTTTTTTGACAGTTCCAGTCCTTTCATCTTTTCTACCGGCTCTCTTCTTTTATTTTAGCCGCCTGCTGCAAATAGTCTTTCTGTTTTTCCGTCTTTCCTAATGTTTCACAGACTGCTGCGCAGTTTTCACATAATACGGCATAACTCATATTCTTCCCGAAATGTTTCTCTACTTCCTGCAAAGCCTTTTCATATGCCGCCAAAGACTTATCATATTCATGCATCCGATAATAGGCTTCGCCGACGCCCGCCAATGCGCCGCTGTAATGCGCATCCGTCATATCCCCGCAGCGCTCGAACAAAGTGAGTGCGCGTTCTAAGAGTTCCTGTGCTTTGGGATAATCCGATAATTTGAAATAAAGGAGTGCAAGATTCGTCAGCGTCGTAGCAGTCTCCATTTCCCCATTTTCCAGTTTTTCGATAATGGCAAGTGCTCTTTCGGCATATTGTACCGCTTCCTCATTACGCTCCATTTTCTCTAACAGAATACTCATATTGTTGTAAAGTCCCGCATACCGGTAGTCTTCCGGCGGAATCAGGCCGTCATAAATCTGTAATGCCTGCTCATAATACACATATGCCTGTTTAAAATTTCCGGCTGCACGATACGCCGTCGCTGCATTCAATAACGTTGTTGCAAAATGCTCCGAACGGTCAAGCCGCAGTTCTTCCATTAAAAGAAGAACATCTTCAGCGGCATCGAATGCTTTTTTAAACGCCGAAATGCTTCTGTAAAACCCTATCATTTCATTGCAGATAGAAATGTAAGCGCCATAATCCGGTTCTTCCTTAGCCTGCTCTAAACTTGCGCACAAAAACGGTTCTACCTGCTCAATTTGACTTTTGGCAAAATAATCATCCAACTGTGCAAAAAAAACATTCATATCCATACGGTAACATTCCTCCCGCTCTATTCATTAATAACTTCCGTTAAAAATCTGTGCAATCGGAGAATCATCCGAAAGGATGACCGTCTTATTATCGCCTGTCATACTTGTCTCCAAAGCATCCAATGCTCTGACAAAGGAATAGAAATCCGTTTTTTCCGGGTCGGCATATGCCGCAGAAAGAATTCTCATATACTCCGCCTCTCCTTCTGCGATAATTGCCTCCGCCTGTGCCTGTGCATCGGAAATCATAATCGCAACTTCCTTATCTGTTGTATTCTCTATCATCTTTGCCTGCGATGCACCCTCTGCCGTATACTGTGCTGCAATATTCTCTCTCTCGGAAATCATACGTGTATAAACAGCCTGCTTGTTGTCATCCGGCAAATCCAGCTTTTTAACCTCAACGGTAACAATTTCAATTCCATACTGTTCTTCCACATGGGCAATCTGCTCCATAATTTCTTCCGTCAGTGATTTGATATCGACAACTTCTTTTGTTTCTGTCGGCAGCTCCAAATCATTGTTTGCAACATCGCTCTCTGTCTGTTCTACCGTAATTGTCATTTTTCCGTCACGGCTCATAATGACTTCGTCCTGTTTCATATTGGAAATCGTATTTTTGGTCGCATTATAAACAATCGTATCAATACGCCTTTCCGCATTCGATACGGAACAGCTCAGTGTCTGCGCAAATTTTAAAGGGTCGGTAATCCGCCATAAAACGTAACTGTCTACAATCATGGATTTCTTATCCGATGTAATAACATCCGATGCCGGCAAATCGTACAATAAAAGCTGGTTCGGAATCGTATCCACCGACTCGATAAAAGGCACTTTAAAACTGAGTCCTGACTGTGAAATCACACGCTGTACACGTCCAAACTGTCTGATTAATTTATATTGATTTTGTTTTGTCACAACCATGCTGTTTCCGGCAAAAAACACAATCACCATAAGTAACAGCAATAAGATAATTCCTTTTGGTTTTCTTGATTTCATTTTTATTCCTCCTCTGCCGAAACTGTATTTTCACTATTGTCCGCACTATTATTGATGGATGACGAAGAGTTTGATACAAAACTGTCTAACGGTAATACCGTGCTTGTTGTACCGTCTGCGCTTTCAATGATTACTTTAATGTCCGGCAGAACATTTTCCATCGCTTCATAAAACATTCTCTTTTTGGTGACTTCCGGATATTTCACATATTCTTCATACATTGCATTAAATCTAGCCACCTGACCGTTTGCCTCATTGATACGCTCCTGCTTTGCCGCTTCCGCATTCTGTAATATTTCATCAGATTTCGCCTCTGCCTTCGGAATCTGTTCATTTCGATATTTATTTGCATTGTTTAACGCCGTTTCCTTACCCTGCTTTGCCGTCTCCACTTCCTTAAAGGCGTTGCTTACCTCTATCGTCGGCGGTTCCGCATCCTGAATGGTAATATTAATCAACTGAATTCCGATATCATAGTCTTCCAGCTTTTCTAAAATCATCTGTGTAATATTTGCCTGAATTTCATTTTTACCGGTTGTCAATACACTGTCAACCGTATAGGAACCGATTGTCGTCCTGATACAGTTTTGTGCAATATTTTTTAAGATTTCTACCGGATCTTCCGAAGCGTACAGGGCTTTCACCGGGTCGGTCACACGGTACGCCGCATAGAAATCAACATTTATAAAGTTATAATCGGATGTAATCATCATCGCGTCATCCGCACCGCTCACATTCTCCGCTTCCATTGTATAACCGATGGTAAATCCCTTAATTGTTGTATTGATTTTTGTTACCGTCTGGATGAACGGAATTTTAAAATGCAGTCCGGGCGTCGTAACCGCCTGCGGCGCCCCAAAGGTACAAACTACCGCCTGCTCCTCTTCCTGAATGGTATAATAGGAATTTGCCGCCAGCAGAAACAAAATAAAAACCGCTATGATAATTTTTACGGTTGCAGCCGCTTTTTTTCCATTTATTGGTTTCTTCTCCTCATTTACCACATTCCCTGCTCTGGAACCAAACATAATTTTTTCCTCCGTTTATTTCATTTCTTCTACCACTATGCTATTATATAACAAAGATTGAAAGAACACTATAAAAAAATGGAGGATTTTTATGAGAATTATATTTATCAGACACGGCGATCCTGATTATAAAAATGACAGGCTGACGGAAAAAGGTCATAGAGAAGCAAAACTCTTATCGGAGAGAACTGCCGGGTGGAAAAATATTACACAAATCTACTGTTCTCCCTTGAGACGTGCGAGAGAAACCGCTTCCTATACATTGGAAAAGCTCGGAAAAGATGCTGTCACTTATCCCTGGCTGCAGGAATTATCTTATACCGTAGACGACCCAACGACAGACAGACATGGCGTTCCGTGGGATTTTATGCCGCAGTACTGGACTGAAATTGAAGAAATGTATGATAAAAAAGGCTGGAGAGAAACGGAAATTTATCAATCCAACCCGGAACTTTTGCCTGCTTATGATGAAGTGTGCGCCGGGATTGACAGTATATTAGCCGAATACGGCTATCAAAGATATCATAATTACTATAAAACAACACATACGGAAACTCCGGACGGGCAGGACTATACTCTCGTATTTTTCTGCCATTTAGGCGTCAGCTGCGTTATGATGAGTCATTTACTCGGCATTTCCCCCGTTGTACTTTTTCATGGTCTTTATCTTGCGCCTACCTGTCTGTCTATTTTTGCAAGCGAAGAACGCATTCCCGGCAAGGCAATTTTCCGTGCTCAGGTAATAGGCGATACAACGCATTTACATGACGGAAAAGAACCGATTTCCGCAATGGGATATTTTACGGATGTTTTCCAAAACTAAAAAGCAGTCGCTTGAAAGCGACTGTTTTTTTAGCGTATTTTTTCGGGAAATCCCACTTTTTTCTGTACTTTGCGCAATGTTTTGGCTGCATAGTAACCGGCTTTTTCCGCATTGTTTTTGATAATGCCGTCTATGTATGCCTTATCTTTGCTCAAATCATTAAAACGCTCCTGAAGAGGTTTTAGAATATCAACAACAGCTTCACCGACTGCAATTTTAAATTCTCCATATCCTTTGCCGTCAAACTCTTTTTCCGTTTCCTGCGGTGTTTTTCCCGTACATACGGAATAAATATCAATCAGATTGCGAATACCCGGCTGTTCGTCACAATAACGGATACATGCTTCCGAATCCGTCACGGCGCGTTTAAATTTACGGATAACCGTATCAGGATCATCCATCAGATAAATACTTGCATTCGGATTTTCATCCGATTTGGACATTTTTTTCTCCGGATTTTGAAGAGATTTAATGCTGGCGCCCGATTTCCCGATATATGGCTCAGGAATGGTAAAGACATCCCCATAAATGGCATTAAAACGCTGTGCAATATCTCTTGTAATCTCTAAATGCTGCAACTGATCTTTTCCGACCGGAACAACATCCGCCTGATACAGTAAAATATCCGCCGCCATCAAAACCGGATAGGTAAAAAGACCGGCATTGATATTATCCGCATGTTTTGCCGCCTTATCTTTATACTGTGTCATACGGTTTAGTTCCCCCATATAGGTGAAACAGTTTAAAATCCAGGAAAGCTCAGCATGTCCTGAAACATGCGACTGATAATAAATGCAGTTTTTCTCCGGATCAAGACCTGCCGCAATATACAATGTAAATAAATCCCTTGCTCTTTTCCTGAGTTCGGCAGGATCCTGACGAATCGTAATGGAATGAAGATCCACTACGGAATAAAAACATTGATACTCATCACTTAGTGTCAGCCAGTTTTTTAAAGCTCCCAGATAATTACCTATTGTCAGCGAACCTGTTGCCTGCATGCCGCTGAATAATACTTTATTTCCATCTATCATAATAATCCCCCATTCTTACTCGTCCATTTTAAAATTAAGTTTATCATTGGCGTTCCTATTCGTCAACTATCAAAAATAGAAGTGCCCCCAATAGGAGACACTTCTAAAAAATCCTTAATTGCTGCTTTCCTCACAGCCGCAGGTTTCCCTGTCATTAAACGGTCTGGCATCGAATCTCGGCTCGAATCTGGAACCATCGCAGTCTCTGTCACGGTCTCTGCCGTCACGGTCAGAATCTCCATTACATCCGCAATCTCCGCTGCGGCGGTTCATACCTTCATTCCTATTGCCGCATCCACAGCCGTTGCCGCCATTATTGCCGGCTAACAATAATAATAAAATAATCCATGCATTCATAGATAGCTTCCTCTCCTTTTACTCATAAGATATTCTATGCAAAAGGAAAGTATCTGCTACTTTTTTAATATACGTTTCCGAATATAGCGGAATGTATAGTCCTCACCCTTATCAGCCAGCATATGAAGCAAAAATTCCAGTTTTCTTCTTGTCACTTTATGCAATGGCGCAATATCTTTACCCAGTTCATAATAAGCAAGCGGCGCTTTTGTTGTATAATCCTCTCCATGATACACTTTACATGCCGCAATTCGATCCATTAACATTTCCACGATATACTTATTCGGCATTGGTGCGGGCGCCATACCGCCGGGAATCCCTTTTGTAGAGTAATCAATCCAGTATTCATAATGGTGTTTATTTCTTCCCTTATGATGCAGCCAGGATGAAGAATAACCGATTGCCTCACGCTCCGCATTATTGGGGCTTCTGTTTCCCTGATAATACCTGGCGCCGACTAAAAACTCCGTCGGGGTATACTTTGACAAATCATGCAAAAGTCCCTGTTTATACAGTCCGACTTTAAAGCATCCCTGCATCACAAGATATTTATGATATGTGATTGTCTTAAAATGTTTCCATGCTTTACTCATGATTCATTTCCTTTTTTCTTTTTCAGGGAACGCGTTCTTGTACCATAAACCGCAATCGTTCGCGGCGGAACCGATATTTTTTTCTCATCTTCTTCCGGCTGCGCCGATGCATCCGTTGAAAAAAGCCTTACCCACTCTTTTTCTTTTGGCATTGGCGGCAGAGCGAATACATACGGCTCCCAGTGCATATTGATGCCGATGTAAATAAATTCACCATCATCTGTTTCGGAAGTCTGTCCATATCGGCAGCAGTACATAACGCCAAGACTCCTGCTCTCATACCCTGTTTCGGGTCTCCATGCCTCTTTGCCATGGAAAGAAATATCCGGATAGCCATAGGAAAGATAATCCATGCCCCGAAGCGGCATTCTCATATGAAAAATAGGATTTTCTTTCCGCAAACAAATTAACTCCTTTGTGAAAGCAAGAAGTTCCTCTCCCATCTTTGACTGATTCCATTTAATCCAGCATACGGCGTTATCCTGACAGTAGGGATTGTTGTTTCCGTCCTGAGAGTTTGCAAATTCATCTCCGCTGTAAAGAAGCGGCGTTCCCTGCGAAAGCAGGACAAAAACCATGGCATTTTTCATCTGCTTAAGCCGCATATTCAAAATTGCCTTTTTTCTTGTTTTTCCCTCAACACCGCAATTCCAGCTATAATTATAGACATTTCCGTCCTCGTTGTTTTCGCCGTTTTCCTCATTATGCTTTTTATCATAAGAGACTAAATCACACAGACGGAAACCATCCTGTTTGGCAATATAATTGACAATTCCCTTATCCGGTGCATTTTCCCTGCAAAGACAAAGCAGGCGGTTAATCATATTCGCATCGCCTTTTAGGAGTTTCCGGATATCATATAAAAATGCTTCATTCATAAGTCCAAAGTTTCGGAATGAATTCTCCGTATGCTGCGTAAAGGAAATATCATGTTCTCCAAGCAGCTTCGTGTCTGCAAAAAGAGGGTCTTTGCAAATCATCTGCATCGGAATGTCCACTCCCATCAAATGAAATCCGTCGATATGATATTCCATTGCCCAATACTTTAATATACGCAGAATTTTTACATGTTCAACCGTAGGCGGAAAATAAAACTGCATCATCACTTCGATGCCGCTCTTATGCAGCGCCTTTACCATATCTTTAAATTCCGTCACCGCATCCTTATGGAACGAATAGGCATATTTGGGTATAAAATAAAGACCTTCCTGATAACCCCAATAATTAATACGTGTATTTTCGCTCTCGTTCGCCTGTAAAGGCTCTTTATAAGAAGCAAGCGCTTCTTCCATACTGAGCGGCTCTTTATTTTTCTGCAATACTTCATCAAATTCATAAGACGGCATCAACAAAACCGATGTAATGCCAAGTTCTTTCAAATAAGGAATTTTTTCTACAATACCGGCATAAGTTCCCTTTGCCTTTACGCCGGAAGACCGATGCTTTGTAAAGCCGCGTACATGCAGTAAATAGAATATACTCTCTTCAAAAGGAATCTGCGGCGCTCTGTCGCCGTCCCAGTCATATGCACAGTTTAATGCCTTACAGCGTGCCGGAACTTCTTTCGTTTCACCGTATTTTCGTTCGTTTACCAACTCATGGGCATAGGGATCCTGAAAAAGTTTCTCTCCCTGATAAAAAAGATAAGAACAGTCCCTGTCCTGATAGTCCTTAAGCAGCATGGCATAAACATTCCCTTTTCTGCTTTCCGGCAAAAAAGGAATCCTGATGCCATTCTTATGTTTTTTATCAAATAAAAGAACCCCGCACTCCGTATTTTTCTCACAGACTGCAGATATATGTAAGCCCTGCGGTACAAAGTATGCACCTAAAGGATATATTGACGAAGCTGCCACATGAAAGGATTTTTGCATAAAAACCTCCGGATGATTCCTTTTTTAGTTTCTATCATGTTTTAATAGTATAACACAAACAGCCATCTTTTACCATACCCATATCACCGCAGAAAAAGTTAAAATTTCCATTGAATCTGACGCCGACTTTCTGTAAAATAGACATAATAAAGAAACAGAAAGGGGAAATGATTGTGCAAAAAGAAGATGCTTCGGAAGAAATGACCGTGGATTTAGACTTAGATGACGGTACTCATGTCACATGCGCCGTTGTTACTATCCTTACTGTGGCAAAACAGGACTATATCGTACTTTTGCCGCTTAACGAAAAAGGTGAAAATGAAAACGGCGAAGTATGGTTCTATCGTTATTTTGAAGACGAGAAAGACCCGAATAAAGAACCGCTCTTAGAATATATTGATGATGACGACGAATATGAAGCCGTCGGGGAAGCCTTTGACGAATATTTAGACACGGTTGAATTTGATGAAATGATTGATGTGGAAGACGACTAAAGTAATGGGGAAAGGAAGCGCGAGGGTTTATCCTTTCCCTCTTGTCTTTCACAAAAAAGAATGTAAAGCGTCTTTTTGGCTCTTGTCATTGCCACATAAAGCATACGCCTCTCTTCTTCTATGGCTTCCTCCGTAACGGACTGCTTTATGGGAATTTTCCCCTCATTGACATCCGGCAGATAAACCGTATCAAACTCCAGTCCTTTAGAAGCATGCATCGTCATCAGGCTGATTCCCGTTTTTCTTTGCTCTCTGTTTTCTATCAGTTTTTTTGATTGACTGATATAGTCATTCATTTCCCTGAAATTCTGAAATTTCCCGGCAAATGCCTGAAAGTCATCCGCTATCTGCAATAACTTCTCTGTCCCCTCCCTGCCGCCGTTTCCCTTCAGATATAAATCATATCCGGCAACTTTCCTGATATAATTTACGGCAAGCTGTGGACGCATTTTCCCAATCCGTTCTATGTCATGGAACAGTTTACGAACTGTTTCCTGCATCGCTTTATCATTTTGATAATATGACAATAACTCCTCTATTCTAATCGGACTTCTTCTTGCACAATCCTTTTTCAGATAGCGAAGCGGTCTGTTCATAAAAAGATGAAAAATCTCTCTGCTCCGGTTTCCGTTTGCAAATTCCAGATAGGCAAGAATATCCTGTATGACAAAATGTTCAAACCGGCTGCGCAGTTTTTCTTTCATCACAAATGGTATTTCGTTAAGCAGCAGTTTTTCTGCCAGCAAACTGCATTCATAATTCGTGCGGTAAATAACTGCCGTATGGCATAACTGTTCTGTCTCTGTCCCGTCTGTAATCTTTTTCAACTCCTGCAGCAACCACTCATTTTCTTCTTCCTGCCCCGGAAAAGGTTTCAACAACACACCTGTCCCGTCACAGTGGGAAGCACTAATTTTTTTCGTAAACCGGTTTTTGTTTAGGGCAATCATCTGCATGGAGTTTTCCACAATCTGCTCATGACAGCGGTAGTTGACATTAAGGAGTAACTGTTCTGCATTCGGATAATCCGTCATGAACCGGCGCATAATATCCGGTTTTGCTCCTCTGAAACCGTAAATAGACTGGTCATCATCCCCCACAACGAATAAGTTTTCAGAAGCCGCCAGAAAACGAATAATCTGATACTGCATCGGATTGATATCCTGAAACTCATCTATCATAATATATTGAAATTTTTGCTGCCACATAGACAGAATATCCGGATTTTCCTGAAACAATTTCAGGCATAAAAGTCCCATGTCATCAAAATCCATCTTCTGAAATTCTGAGAGGAAATCATTATACTGCCTGTAAATATCCTGTATTTCTTCTTTGGTGAATAAGTCTGTGGAACATTCCCCGAATGTTTCTCCGTTATTTTTTATCCTGCTGATTGTCTGAAGCAGATACTCCACTTTTTCACTGCCCATTAAAATCTGTGAGACAGGCATATGTAAAATCCGCAGTAAAATATTTCTTTTTTCCGTTTCCGTAATCAGGGTAAACTTTCGATAAACAGATGTCTGTCTTAAGATATGATAAAAGATTGCATGAAAGGTACCGAATTGTACGGGAGGAGATTCATTTTCCATCAGTTTTTCAAAACGCTGCTGCATTTCCATGGCGGCGGCTTTTGTAAAAGTAATCACTAGAATAGAGGATGGTTCCACATGATAATGCTCAATCAAATAGCGGATACGCTGTGTAATGACGAAAGTTTTGCCGCTGCCGGGACCTGCAAGCACC